>CBFGVD010000260.1:0-5430 GCA_965651965.1 uncultured Verrucomicrobiaceae bacterium
CGGGATTTTCCACCGGGAGCGCTTGCTCGACATGGGGGGCTATTCCCACGGCACCGTGGGCGAGGACATGGAGCTGGTGGTGCGCCTGCACCGCCACGCGCATGAAACCGGCGAGCCGCTGAAGGTCTGGCACGTGCCCGACCCGGTCTGCTGGACGGAAGTGCCGGACAATCTGAAGGTTCTCTCCAGGCAACGCACCCGCTGGCAGCGCGGGCTGTGCGAGACCCTGTGGCGGCACCGGCAGATGATCGGCTCGCCCCGCCACGGGTCCGTGGGGATGTGGGCGATGCCCCAATTCGTCCTCTTCGATGTCCTGAGCCCGATCCTCGAACTGGTGGGACTGTTATTGGTACCGCTTTGCACGCTGGCGGGAATCCTCAGCATCGAGTTCTTCATCGCCTACTGCGCCTTGGTCTTCGGTTTCGGGATTTGCATCAGCGTGAGCTGCTTCCTGCTGGCGGAGTTCTCGCTGCGGCGCTACCGCAATGCCCGCGACCTCTGGCGGCTCGGCCTGGGTGCGATCCTGGAGAACTTCGGCTACCGCCAGCTGAACAGCGCCTGGCGGGTGATGGGGATCTGGCAATTTCTCCGCAAGAAGCAGGGCTGGGGCGAGATGCGCCGCCGCGGCTTTCAATCGCCGGCCGCGGAGGGGGCGAAGCCTTCCGGCGGTTCGTGAACGAATACGGGACGCGCCTGGTCCGGCAGGGCCGGGCGCAGCGATGCGAGCGAGCGGAGCACGGCCGAAGCCTCCTCGGGCTTGCCGTGGAAAGTCGTCACTCCGGAGGAGCGGGGCAGGGGAGCCCCGGCGGCCCGCAGCAGGCGCCCCGTGCCGGGGGAAGAAAGGTCTTTCTCGAAAAGGATCGCCAGCGTGCCCACGGGAGGGGCATCCACCAGCCACAGGGAGCCGCGGTCGGCGGCCTCGAAGCGTTGCGAGGCGCTGTCGGGCAGCGGGCCGAGTTCGATGGCCATGGCCACCGGGAGCTTGTGTCGCGCGCCCCACTCCATCCAGCCCGCGGCGGTGAGCAGGGCGGAGGTGGGGTTGGTGCGGTAATTCATCACCACCACGCGGTCCACGGTGCCGGGGAGCTTTTCCAGGAAGCCTTTCATCCCGGGATCGATTCCGGCCCACCACGGGAGCACCACTTCAAGCGGCATCGTTCCGGAGGCGGCATGGGCCTCCTGCAGGGTGGCAAGCCAGCGCCGGTTCCAGTATTCTTTCCGCAGCGCATAGCCGGGCAGGATGTACGGTTCGACGTCGAGCTGGACGGCATCCGGCCGCCATGCCGGTTCCAGCGCGGCCAAGGCGCGGATCCTCGCGGCCAGTTTCGGTGCTTCGCCCGGCAAGATCATGGCGGGGTCTCCCTCCACCGCGCCCAGCGTGCGCCCGGCGCGCCATGAGGGGTCGCCGCCGGAAAGGATTCCCAGATCCCTCGGATAGGCCGCGGCCAGTTCCTGCCACCGGGGGGGATGGAGCGGCCAGCGTGCGGGATCCGTGCTCCAGTCCCAGCGCGCCACGCCTGCCGGCCGGGACGGTTTTCCGAAGCGGGCGGAGAGACGCAGGCTGCCGCCTTCGGCGGGCGCGATCAGGGTCAAGCGGAAGGGCTGGTCCGCGGGGAGCTTTTCCAGGGTCACCGCCTGTTCCTGTGCCCCTGGCCGGGCGTCCAATGTGGCCAGGGAAAGGGGATCCTGGCCCTTGCGGTCGAACTCCGCCGCGAGACGCCATGTCCCGGCTCCTTGGAAAGACAGGTGAAGCGAGCGGTCCGGGCACCAGGTCCGGGAAGGCAGCAGCCCCCGGCAGCCGCTGGCCGCACCGGCCGGAGCCTTGCCCGCGGTTGCCGTGAAAACGGCCGCGGAGTCATCCCGGGAGAGCGTCACGCGTTCCTCCCGGCCGAAGGTTTCCCATTGCAGCCATTCGCCGAATGGCACTCCCGCCGGCCAGGGCTGGGGATGCGGGGCTTCCTCGCGCCCCGGATCCAGCCATTCTTCGATCGCTGCTTTCCCGGGAGCGAAATTCCCGATCGCGAGGAGGGCGGGGGCAGCCTTCGGCAATCCGGCGGGAAGAAGGCCCGCCCACCGGATGGGCGGTGCCCCCTCGGGCAGCGGTATGCCTCCGCCTGCGCCGCCCGCTCTTTTCAAACCCCGCATGCCCTGGTCCGGTACGATGGCCAGGAGAAGGCAATCTTCCGCGGGATCGGTCCATACCAAACGATCGGCCGCGGGGGAAGACATGGCCGTTGCCAGCAAGGTGAGACGGATCGCGGCGCTCATGGAGACATTTCGTGCGACAAGGAGCGGGAGGAAAGGATCCGGCGGGTGAAACCGAGCAAAGCTTCCAGATCCTCGAGCGCCTGCAATCTTTCCTCGGGCATGCCGGTGTCGTGCTCGCACGCGGCGAAGGCGGAGGAGAGGGCGGCAAAGCCGACCGTGGCCGAGGAACCGCGGCCGCGGTGGGCGGCCCGTCTCCACGCGTTGTCATCGCCCGCGGCGAGCGCGCCGCGCATTTCCGCAATGCGGTCGGACGCTTCCTGAAACGCCATCCCGAGCAATTCCTGGTCGGCTTCCTCGTCGCCAGCGAGGCATTCGGAAAGCTGTTCGAAATCGACGGGCTCCGGCTCCGCCGCCGGAAGATCCGATGCGGACGCCTCGCCCCGGGCGGGACCGGCTTTCAGCCAGCGCCCGAGTACCTGGCGCAGCCGGGCGAGGTCGAAGGGCTTCGGCAGATAGTCGTCCATGCCAGCCTGGAAGCATTCCTCGGCGTCGCCGACCATCACGTGGGCCGTCACCGCGATGATGGGGATGCGCGGGTGTCCTTGCGCCTCCTCCCATTTGCGGATCCGGCGGGTGGCCTCGAAGCCGTCCATGACGGGAAGCTGGCAATCCATCAGCACCAGCGCGGCGGTATCTGCCTTGCGGGCTTCCACGCCTTCCGTGCCGTCCGAGCAGATGTCCACCTCCAAACCCAGCGCCTGAAGCTGGCGGGCGAAAATCCGCTGGTTCACCGGATTGTCCTCCACGAGCAGGATGCGCGCGGGCGGCAGATCCTTCACGATCTCCGCCATCCGGTCGCCGGCCGCGTCCTCTTCCCGAGGTTCCTCGGTGAGCTGGTTGTAGAGATCGGAAGGGCGGAAGGGATAGCGGAGGCTGCCATGGATCCCGAGCCGCTGGAGTTCCTCCGGATCCGACGTCTTGCCCGGGAGCGCCATCACGAGCACCCGGGCCTTTTCGGCATCGGGCCGCTTGGAGACCAGGGTGGTGGCGTCTTTCCAGGACGCCCCCAACGGTTGCCCGATGATCACGGCGAAGAGGTCCTCGATTTCCGGGAGCGAATCCAGTATCGCGAGGTCCTGCACGAACTCGGGCTTCAAACCCCATGCCTCGAGATGGTCCCCGATGGATTTGGCCGTGTTTTCCCGGCCCTCGATCAGAAGCACCGTACCGCCGCTGCCCAGGCGTCCCGAGGGCCGGTTCGGGCTCATTGCTTCGTGGAGGCGCACCGTGAACCAGAAGGTCGAGCCCTTGTCCGGGATGCTCTCCACCCCCATGCTGCCTTCCATGCGCTGGACGATCTCGCGCGAGATCGCGAGGCCGAGGCCGGTGCCGTCGTGCTTGGCGGCGAGGGCCGGGTTTACCCGGCTGAAAGGCTGGAACAAGCGGGTCTGGTCGTCTTCGGACATGCCCGGCCCGGTATCGCTCACGCGGAAACGGAGCACCGGGCGGAAGTCCTCCACCTGCACGCGGCTCACGTTCACCATCACGCTCCCGGCATCGGTGAATTTCACGGCATTTCCCACCAGGTTCACGAGCACCTGCCGCAGCCGGTTCGCGTCTCCCTGGACAAGGCGCGGCACCTCCGGCTCGATGCGGTAGGTGAGCTCCAGCTGCTTCCGGCCCGCGGATTCGGTGAAAAGCGCCAGCACCTCGTCCAGCAAATCGATCAGCACGAAGTCGTCGCGCACGAAGTCCATCTTTCCCGCCTGGAGCTTGGAAAGGTCGAGGATGTCGTTGATCAGGGCGAGCAGGGCCGCGCTGGAGCGCCGGATCACGTCCACCAGTTCGAGCTGCTCCTTGCCCAGGCGGCGATCGATCCGCAGGAGGTCGGAAGCTCCCATGATGCCGTTCATCGGCGTGCGGATCTCGTGGCTGACGGAAGCGACGAAATTCGAAGTGGTTTTCACCGAGTCCAGGGCCAGGTCGCGCGCGGCCGCGAGTTTCTCCTGGTAGGCCCGCTGCAAACGCCGGTTTTTCTGATCCAGGATGAAGGTGAACAGGAGCACGAGGACCCCGGCCGCCGAGCCGATCCCGGCGATCGCGAGCAACTTGCGGGTTTCCTGTCGCGCCGCTTCCGTGCGCTGCGTGAGCAGCCGGGCCTCATCCTCGCGCATGCCGTCTAGGATGACGTCCACTTCCTCCGATTGAGCCACTCCGATTTCAATCCTTGCCTGACGCTCCTCGCTGCCGAGATGCCGCAATTCATCGATGTTCCGTTCCAGATTCTCGGTGCGGATCGCCAGCTTGGCGGCCAGCTTCTCCACGCGCTCCAGCTGCGAAGGGTTGTCCCTGACCAGCGAGCGCAGGCGTTGCAAGTTGATTCTCAAGTCGTTCCGGAAAGCCTCGTATTTGCCCCTTAGCTCGAGCGGGTGGCGGTTCTCGAAGAGCAGCATGGCCCGCTGGGTGCTTTCCGCCTCCCGCAGGCTCCGGTCCAGCGCCTCGATCCGCACCCGCACGAGATAGCTGTGCTCCACCCATTGCTGCTGGTCCTGCCACGATCCCGCCTGGCGGAAGAGGAGGAAACAAAGCGAGAGGATCAGCGTGATGATCAACGCGAAACTCGCCCGCAGCAGCTTGCCCTCGCGGAGTGCGGGTGAAGAATGCATGCTTGGTATCTAGTGAATCCTGACATTTCGCGCGACAAGATTTGATGGAAGCACTGTCTCTGTGAATCCTGCGTGTGAAGCCTTCCGTCTTGATTCGGCGGAGCGATGGGGTATGGAGGGAATTTGCCTGAGGCTTCCCGCTTCCAACCGATACTTCCGATGTCCCGCCTCGCCGCCATCCTCAGTTGCCTGTTGGCCCTTCTGGTCGCCAGCCCGCTGTGCTGTTGTGCGGCGGAGGGATCGGAGAGGCAGCAGGCGGCTTCCTGCTGCTGTTGCGGGGAGGGAAAAGAGAAGGACCTTCCGGATCACGATTGCCCGTGCGCGAGCGACGAGCCGCGCGAAATCCCGGATGCCGCCTTGCCCCACCCCGGGCCGGGTTTCGCCCTCGCGCCCCGGCCCGCGGGCGCGCGGTTGCCTGCGGCCGCCCCGGCGGATGCGGATTCCCGCCCGCGCTGGCAGCCCGCCATGCCCTGGCACGCTCCTCCGGGGGAGAGGCGCGCCCTTTTGGTCAGCAGGACGCTGTGAAGAAACGGCGCGGCCCTTGCCGCCGCGCTCC
>CBFGVD010000261.1:0-5420 GCA_965651965.1 uncultured Verrucomicrobiaceae bacterium
TCCTTCAGGGCGTCGAGCGATTCCAGATCGGCGTGCACCAGATCGGTGACCCGCAGGTAGCGTACGAAGATGCGGAAAGCCCGGTGCAGCATCCCCCGGCCCAGCCTTTTGGCCACGGGGCAGGGCAGCACCAGGATCAGGGGGATCGAGACGAGGGTAATCAGGAGTCCGGCGACCCCCCAGTAGGCGAAGGCGCCCAACATCGCCGCGATTTCCCACGGCAGCCGCCACCATCGCTTCGCGGAAGCGGCGGCTACGGCCGGCGCGCCGCGCAGGCTCTGACTTTCTACGGGTGGCATGGGAGGGAACGCGCCGGAGCCTAACCGCCCGGCCCGGGTCCGGTCGATGGAAAATTCCGCTGCAGAATCGCGCATCGGGGCTTGTCACCCGCGTCCGCGGGAGAATGGGATGCCCCGATGTCCTCCGATCCCCTCGCCGCCCTGCCCCACGGAGCGGGCTTTCGTTTCATCGATGCCCTGGACTCGCTGGATCCCGGGAAATCCGCGCTCGGGCGCTATCTCGTCCGCGGCGACGAGCCCTTCCTGGCCGGACATTTCCCGGGCAATCCGCTGATGCCCGGCGTGATTCTGATCGAGGCCATTGCCCAGCTCGGCGGCGTCGTCGCCCAGAGCGATCCCGCCATCCCGCCCCTGGCGGATCTCCTGCTTACGGGGGTCCGCGGGGCGAAGATCCTGGGTGCCGCGCGCCCCGGCGAATCGCTTCTTATCCGGGCGGAGGTGGAGGGCCGCCTTGGCGGGATGATCCAGGTTTCGGGCGAAGTTTCCGCCGGGGAGCGGATTCTGGCGACTGCGAAAATCATGCTCAGCGGCCGGGAACGCTAGGGAGAGCACGTTTCCAAACCCTCTCCGGCGCCTCGTCCCGGCGGCTTGAAACCGGCTCTGCCCGGGTTTTACCGCGCCGCGGAGTGCCGCCGTTTCAGTTCCGTGCGGCTCAGCCGCCATTCTTCCTCGCCGGCATCCGCCAGCCAATGCCGGGGGAGTTCCCAGCCGGCGAGGGCCGCGGCAGCCGCCCGGCGCAGGTCGTCGAGCGAGCCTTTCCCGATCTCCACCAATGCGGCGATTTCCTCGACCCTCTCCGGGTCCTGGCTCGGCAAGCCGAAAACTTTCGCCCTGCCGAGCAGGCCGGTGGCCATCAGCGCGGCCTCGATTTTCGCCGGGCCGATTTTCCTTCCCGCCACATTGATGGACTCCGCCCCGCTGCTTTCGAGGGACAGGCTGCGGCCCGCGAGCGCCCCGGAATCCTGGGTCAGGAACATCCCGCCGCCCAGCAATTCACCTTCCCGCGCGACTTCGTAGCCGGTCGCCACGGAGGAGCTTGCCACCAGAAAGCGGCCGGATTCGTGGATGGAGACCTCCACGCCGTCCAGAGGCGAACCGAGGTCCGCCGCGGAGCTTCTGGGATTTGCGGAGGAGTCGTAGGAAATGCCCCCGCATTCGCTGGCACCGTAGAAGTTATGCAGTTTCAGCCCGCAGCTTTCATGCACCGCGGTTTCCAGCTCCAGGGATAGCGGGGCTCCGGCGGAGACCGCGAGGGCGATGCCTCCGGTCTTCAGGATGCCGGAGCGGTGCCATGCCCGCCACATCGAAGGTACGGCCGGGACCACCATGCCGCGGTGGCAGGCCAGCGCCTCCGCCACCAGATGGGGGAAGGGCAGTTCCACCGCGTGCACCGGCACCCCGTGGAGCAGCAGCGGCAGGATGATGCTGGAAAAGCCGTAGGAGTGCGCCGGGGAGATGGCGGCCAGATTCGGCACCCCGGGATGCAGGTTCATGGCCGCCGTCAGCCGGTCAGCATCCGCGGCCAGCTGGGCGGCGGTGAAAAAGACGGCCCGGGGCTGCCCCGCGATGCCGGGGGTGAGCTTCACATGGGCCGTCCCGGGCGGGAGTTCCGCCGGAAGCTGGGGCTCAAGAGCCCCCTTTTCCAAGGGCAGCACGGCTTGCCCGTCCCGCCAGCCTTGCAAGACCGCCAGCGCGATCTCCTGCACGCCGCCCCGGGCGATCACGGGACCGCGGATCTCCGGCAGGGCGGCCAGATGCTCCGCCAGTTCCCCGAAGGTCAGCTGCCCGCCGCTTCCGATCAGCGCCGTACGGTCGCGATGACGGCCAAGGGTTTCGAGCCAGCGGGCGAAGAGCATTCGGTATCGGCGGGAGAGAAGTTGAAGGTCCGGCCGCGAAACGGGGCGGGGCACCCCTGTTTGGCACCGGCGGGTGCCGGTGTGCAAGCACGGTGTCGTGCCGCCCGTCCGTCCTCCGCCACTCGATCTTTGACAAGGGCGCGGGGGCTTGCCTTGCTCCCCGCAGCCGTTTGCGCCCCTGTTTTCCGTGGCCTATTATTCCGACCGCGTCCCAACCCCGAAAAACCGTCCCGTTGTCGTCACCGGCGCGGGCATCATCACGTCCATGGGGCCGGACATGGCGGGGAATGCGGCGGGCTTCCGGGCCGGCAGGACGGCTTTCCGGCCGGTGGACCTCTTCGATGTCTCGCGCCAGCGGGTCGGTACCGCCGGGCAACTGGAACTGCCGGAGCGCCTGCCGGGGATCGGCCGCCGCGAGTGGTCGCGGATGGACCGCGGCACCCGCATGGCGCTGATCGCCGCGCGGGAGGCGCTGGAAGCGGCCGGGCTCTCCGGCGGCGGGATGCCCGCCATCGTGGGCACTTCCGCCGCGGCCATGCCGCTGGGCGAGCAATATTACCTCCAGGCCGTGGAGGGGAAATCCCGGCGCGGGCAATTCCTGCGGGTGGAGACCTACCAGCCGCAATTCCAGATGGGCGCGATGCTGCGCTCGCTGGGCGTACAAGGTCCTCTAAGGATTATTTCGAATGCCTGCGCCTCCGGAGCGAACGCGATCGGCCAGGCCTTCCAACTGGTTGCGGAAGGCAAGGCGGAGCGCGTGCTGGCGGGCGGCTACGATGCCCTGAGCCGGCTCGTCTTCGCGGGTTTCGATACCCTCCAGGCGCTTTCGCCCTCCGGCATCCCGCGCCCCTTCGATGCGGCGCGGGACGGCTTGGCACTGGGCGAAGGGGCGGGCTTCGTGATCGTCGAGTCGCTGGATTCGGCACGGGCCCGCGGGGCGGCCGTATCGGCCCGCATCCTTTCCTATGCCGCCGCCACGGACATCCATCATCTGACCCAGCCGCATCCGGAAGGGGATGCCGCGCTTTCCACGATGCAGCGGGCGACCCGCGCGGCGGGGCTGGTGCCGGAGCAGATCGGCTACATCAACTCCCACGGGACCGGCACCCCGTTGAACGACGTGGCGGAAGCGCGCGCGATCTCCCGCTGGGCGGGGGATGCGGTGGCGGGCGTCCGCGTGTCATCCACGAAATCTTCCATCGGCCATTTGCTCGGCGGCGCGGGGGCGGTGGAAGCCGTGCTTTGCCTCATCGCCCTGCGGGACCAGTTCCTGCCCGCGAGCCTCGGCGTGCGGGAAGTCGATCCGGCGGTGGCATTCGACCTCGTGCGGGAGCCGCGCGAGACGGTTTTGGACACGGCCCTTACGAATTCCTTCGGCTTCGGGGGAGCGAACGCCACGCTTGTATTCGGGAAAGAAGAATGAACATCGAAAGGAGCCTGCATTTATGATCTCGATCACCGGCACAGGCGCGGTGAGCGCGGCGGGATGGGGAGTGGATGCGCTGATGGCCGCTCTCGGCGGCGGGCTGGCCCCCGCGGCGGTGGAATTGACGCGGGAGCGGAAACACGGGTCGCCGGTGGTCACGCCGGTTTACCGGGTGCCGGGACCGCCTCCGGCCCTGCCGAAAAGTCCCCGCCTGCGGCGCGTCAGCGCGGTCTCGAAATTCGCGGCGGCGGCGGCGGTGGAAGCCCTCGGTCCGGAACGGATCGCGGCGGTCGGGGCGGGGGAACTGCGCCTGGGCGTGATCTGCTCGCTCTTCAACGGCTGCGTGAACTATTCGAACCGCTTTTTCGGCGAAGTGCTGGCGGACCCCGCGGTGGCGAGCCCGATCCTTTTCCCGGAGACGGTCTTCAACGCGCCCTCCAGCCATCTTTCCGCACTGTTCGGTTCCACCGCGCCGAACGATACCTTGCTGGGGGATGGAGCGGAGGTTTTCACCGCGCTGGAGCTCGCCACCGAGTGGCTGCTGCGCGCGGATTGCGAGGGGGTCCTTGTCATGGCCTCGGAGGAAATCGATTGGCTCAGCGCGGAAGCGCTGCGGCTCTATTCGCCGGAATTCATTCCCGCGGAAGGTGCCGCGGCGCTTTACCTGGAGCGTGGCGAAAGCGGGGTAAGCCTGCTGGCGGTGCCGGATCCGGTGCCTCTGGTGCCCGGCGCGGACCCCGCGGCGGCGCTGAAGGCCGCGGCGGATGCCACCGGTGCGGCGGATGACGGCGCGACCCTGCTCGCGGACGACCGCACGGGAATCGCCCGCATCGACCGCCATGCGGAGGCCGTTTTCGGCAGTTGGGCAGGGCCGCGGGTGCAGGTGAAGCACGCGACCGGTGAAGCCTTCGGCGTGACGGCGGGCTTGCAGGTCATTGCGGCGGCGGAGTGCTTGAAACGCGGTGATGCGGAGCGCGCCCTGGTGGCCGTGCTCGGCGGCAATGAACAGGCGGGATCCTGCCTGCTGGGGCGCGTGCCATGAGGCGGGCTGCCCGGGCTTGCGCATCCGGCCAAGGCGGGGCATTAGTCGGGGCATGAAGTTCCTCCTTCTCTGGTCCTTGGCCCTGACGGCGGCTTTGCCGGCGGCCTCGCTAAGCTTCGAGCAGACGACGAAAGAGATCGAGGCGGGGATCGACGACAAGACGGCGACCGCGGATTTCGTTTTCAAAAACGAGAGCGCGGAGACGGTGCATGTGGCGCGTGCGGACGCGGGGTGCAGTTGCATCCAGGCGGCGATCCAGGGCGGTTTCACCTACAAGCCGGGCGAGGGCGGACTGATTCGCGCGGCTTTCGACCTGGCGGGGATCGCGGGCGAGGTGGACAAGCCGGTCTTCGTGTGGCTGAAGGGCGATCCGGAGGACAAGCCCTCGATCAAGCTCACGATGCGGGTGAAGATTCCCGAACTGGTGGTGCTGGAGCCGAAGACCCTGATGTGGAACCTGGGTGAAGAAGCGAAGCCGAAGACCGTGACCATCACGATGAAGCACGCGGACCCGATCAAGGTGGTCTCCATGTCCGGGGCGGATGCACGCTTCAAGCAGGAGCTCAAAACCGTGGTGGAAGGGAAAAAATACGAGGTCACGGTGACGCCCGCGGACACCGGCAAGGTGGCGATGGGCGTGGTGCACCTGGAGACCGACAGCACATCGCAGCGCTACCGTTCGCAGCGGATTTTCATGGTGGTGAAGAACCCTCCGCGGGCGGCCGCATCCGCGGCGAAGCCATGAAGACGATCGCCGAACTGGCGCTGGTGCTGGTGCTTTCCTCCGCCGGCGCGGT
>CBFGVD010000262.1:0-5418 GCA_965651965.1 uncultured Verrucomicrobiaceae bacterium
CTCCTTCGCGAGGGGGTTCCAGAACCTGCCGCGATACCGCGCGCTGAGAAAATCGAGGAATTCCCGGATCATGGCCGCGGGATAATGGGTGGTGCTGCGCTTGCCGGAGAAATCGATGTAATCGGGGTGGATATTGACCAGCGCCAGGCCGCCGCGTTCGGCGATCCAATCCAGCTTGCGGGTCCAGATCCGCGGGGTTTCCTCGCCCAGGAGCAGGAACAAGGTGGAGTCCTGAGGCAGCGTGTACGGCAGTTCCACATAGCCGCCCGCCGCCTCGTCGCCGCCCGGGCAGACGCGGAAAGGAAAGATCGTGTGCGAGCCCTCCGGCTGCGGCTCGAAGGGATCGGTATCGAAGGTCGAAGCATCGTACACCACGTCGAGGTCGTGGATCCAATCGAGCTGGCGGAGCATGAACCCGGAACGGAAACCCACGGCCTTCCAGGCGGCCAGGTAGCGGTTGATGCGCTTTGCCTTGCGGCGGAAACTCTCCCGCGAGCCGTAGAGGTGGCCGTCGTGGTTGAGATCGTGGACACCGACCTCGAAGCCCTTTTCCTCGAGCCATTTCCTCAGCTCGGCGGGATCGCTGTAGGTCCCCTCCGGGATGAAATTGAAAGACGAGCGCAAGCCGTAGGCGATCTCGATCTCCGCAAGCTCCCGCACCTTGCCGAGCCCGCCGCGCGATTCCACGTCGTGGGTGAAGACCACGGCGAAATCCTTCGAGTCCGGCCAGCCCGGCCAGCCCGGCGGGGTCTCCCCGGCGGATTCGTTGATCGGCCAGGTGGCGGAACATTGCCGGATGATCCCGCGCGCCCGGCTGCGCCTCACCGCCCACCGCACCCGCCGCGGCACGTAGGGCTTCAGCAGGAAATACGCGCGCGCGAGGAGGCCGGGCGAACTCGCCGCCATCGCTTGGTACGCGGATGCCATCGGGCGCGACATGCTCCTGGGGAAATACCCGGGCGGAAGGCTGCCGCCCTCCGGCGGGAACCGTCAGACTTCCCCGAGCACCCAGCCGGGGGCATGGGTCCGGGCCTTGTTGAAGATGCACGAGACGTCCGCGCGGCCCTTCACCAGTTCCGAGTATCCCCACTTCAAGGCCTCCCGGCTGGTGTCCTCCCCGTCCACGACGAGCAGCACCTTGTCCATCAGCCCCGCCATGGCGATCGTGGGGCTGGTCTGCGCCAGCGCAGGCATGTCGAAGATGATGTAGTCGAACTCGCTCGCCCGGAAGTGCGGCAGCAGTTCGTAGAGATGCATCGGCCCGAAGGGTGCCGCCGCGGCATCGCTCTTCCGGGGGGAGGCGCTCGCCAGGTAGAGATTCTGCGAGCCTTCCTTGAAGCGCGTGTTCCGCGCCGCCTGCAAGGCGCCCACCAGGGAGTGCAGCGGCTTGTTGCCGAACATCGGGTTGTCCTCCGGAGATTTGGAGTTGAGATCCACCAGCAGCACCTTCGCCCCGTTCACTTCGGAGAAAGCCTTCGCCAATCCCGCCGCGACGGTGGAAGCTCCCGCGCCCGCGGAGAGCCCCGTCACCGCCATCAGCTTCGGCTTGTGGGTCATGTTGTTGACCTGGAAATTGAAGACGATCCGGTCCCGGATGGCTTCCGAGTACGGGTGGATGAAATGATCCGTGCGCGAGGGAAAGGGTTGGAATTCGTGTGCGGCCCCGCGCACGGCGGGCAGGTTCGGCCGCTCGCCATCCCCCTCCCCGCCGCGGTCGTTCGCGATCAGTAGGGTGCCGCGGTTCTTCGGCCGCACGTAGGGGATGGAAAGCATCAGCGGAAGCTGCAGGCGGGACTCGATTTCCGCCGGACGCTTGATCCGCCGGTCGATCACCAGTTCCAGCAGGAAGGCGAGCCCCAGCCCCGAGACCAGGCCGGCACCGGCCAGACCGAGCATCAGTTGCTTGGACAACTCGCTGAACGTGCGCACCGGCGCGGAGGGCTGCTGCACCACCGGGATGTTCGGGATCCGGGAGGGATCCAAGGTACGGTCCACCCGCGCCTTCTTGAGGTTGGATTCCAGCAGGCGGTACTCGCCGTCTTCCATTTCCTTGCGGCGTTCCAGATCGGCGATCCGCGGAGCCACTTCCGTGAGCCGCTTGATCCGTGCCTCAAGCTCTCCCAAATGCGTCCGGTAGCGCTCGATCCGGGCCTGGATGCCGTTGAGCGCGTCCCGCTCCTTCTTCAATTCCAGCAGCGGGTTCGGCGGTTCCTCGCCTTTCTCGACGGAACTTCCCATCGCGAGCCCGGGCGTCTTCGCGAGCAGGGCATCCCGCCGCGCCTTCACGCGGGAGATTTCCTCCCGGTTGCGCAGCACCTGGGCGTTCCCGGCGGCGAATTTGCTCCGCAGCTCGAAGTCCTGCTCCTGCAGGCGCTCCAACTGCCGGGCCAGCTCGCGGTATTCCTCCACCTCCTGCGGTTTCGGGGCCACCGGGATCGCCCTCGGAGGATGGGCCACCGGCTTCCCGTTCACGGAAGCCACCGCGGTGGAATCCGGGGAATTCGCCGCGTCGGAAAGGGCGAGATCGCGTTCCAGCGCCGCCACCTTCGTGGCCTGTGCATCCCGCTCCGCCTCGGCAGCCACCAGGTCCTGTTTCGTCTGGTCCCGCTGGGCGGCCAGGGAGACCGACTCCTCGTGGATCGAAATGATGCCGCTTTCCGCCTTCAGTTCGTTGAGCTCCGCTTCGGACCGGCGCAGGCGGTTGCGCACTTCATCCACCTGCTTGGCCACGCTGTCGAAGGCACCCACCGAACGGTGCACCTCCAGGTGCTTGCTGAAATAGCGCTTCACCACCTCCTGCAACACGTCCACGGCTAGCTGCGGCTCCGCATTGCGATAAACCACGTGCACCACGTTGCTGCCGCGGGAGGCGGGCATGACCTCCAGCCCCCCGGCCACCACTTCGGCCGCGGCATCCAGATCCGCCGTCTCCCCGGCCGCGGGTAGCAGCCGGTCCGGCCCGATCGCCTCCGCCACTTCCTTCGCCAGATCCCCGCTGCGCAGGATTTCCAGCTCCGTGCCGACCACCTGGTCTCCGGCCCGGCCGCCTGCCGACATCTCGGATTCATGCGCGTCCATGCCCCCCCGCTGGAGGACGTAGTTGATCACGAATTTCGCGCGCGATTCGTACAAGGGTTTGCGCGTGACGTACACCGAGGCCGCGGCCCCTAGGCCCAGCGCGGTCATGGTGAGGATCTTCCACTTGTGCTTGAAAAGCACGTAGAGGATGTCCTGGAAGCCGAAGGATCCCTTGGACCCGTTGGGGGCTGACTTTTGCATTACGTCGGGGGGTTCGTTCTAATCGAGATGGGGGTAAATCAAGGATCCGAGGATCCGGTTGCAGCTCGCGGGCAACCAGCCGAAAAGGGCGTGGCTCTTTTCATCCGCCCGGGCCCGGCCGCCTTGCCAGCCGCCTTTCCGCGGGTCGTGGCGGAATTGGCGGATCGAAGTCGTTTCGGCGCCCCACGAACGCTTGAACGCGGCGAGGCCGCTATTGCCCGGGGCGGTCCTGCCGAAATGAAGGGTGCCGCAGCCTTCCCGGCAGAGCGCCAGGATGCCCTCCCGGATCACGGCGTGATTCGGGCGCAGGGACCAGCGGCGGACATCGGAAGCGCCGAACTTGTAGATCGCCGAGCGGCCGGACTTCAGGAAAACCGCACCCGCCGCCGCTTCGCCGCCATGACGGGCGAGGACCACGAAGCCCTCCCCCGGAGCCATGAACTGCTCCTGCAGGTGTTGGAAAAAGCGGAAGGACTGCGGCGGCAGGCGGTGGCGCCGCCGCGTCAGGCAATGAAGCCGGTAATACTCACGCATGGCCGCCGGATCGCGCCGGATCTCTACCGTCACGCCGCTGCGGGCCGCCTTCCGGACGGATCGGGCGGCTTGCCCGGAGAACCCCGCTTCCACCGCTTCCGGGCCGCGGGAGAGGTCCAGGCGATGGCCCCGGTGCTCCCGCCACACTGCCGCGCCCTGCGGGCGGAATCCCTCCTCGCGGAGCTCCAGGCGGGACCAGCCGAGCCCGGCGCAGATCGCCGCGAGCCGCGCGAGGACGGGAGCCGGATCGGCACCCTCCCCCCACAAGATCCCGCAGGAATCCGAAAACGGCAGGCTGACCCCGCGGCGGCCCGTGAAAGGACTGCCCACCTCCATGAGCGGCACCAGCGCGCGCGTGACCCCGCCGCAGGCGAAATGAAGGTAGAGGGGGCGGTGCCCGTAGCTGAGATGCAGGACCCGCGCCCAGGCGGAACCGTGGAAAACGGAAGCCCCGTGCGCGGCAGCAAGCCGGTCCCATTCCCGACCGGAAAGGGGATCGACCTGCCCGCAGCGGAGCGGCGGCATGCTGGCGGCCGGCGTGCTCATATGAAATCCGGCGTACCGGCTGCCGCCTTCGCGGCTTTCCGCGGCAGCGGCCGGGCGGGATTCCCCGCCACCACCGCCCCCGCGGGGATATCCCCCGTGACCACGCTGCCCGCGCCGACCATCGCGCCGCGGCCGATGACGAGGCCGCCCAGGATCGTGCTGCCGGAGCCGATCGAGGCACCCCGCTCCACCACCGTTTCCAGGCAGGTCCAGTCCTCTTCCGTCTGGAGTTTCCCGGCCCCGTTCACCGCGCGCGGGTAGCGGTCGTTCACGAAGGTCACCCCGTGGCCGATGAACACCTCGTCCTCGATGGTGACGCCTTCGCAGATGAAGGTGTGGCTGGAGACCTTGCAACGCGCGCCGACCTTCGCCCCCTTCTGGATCTCCACGAAGGGACCGATCCCGGTATCGTCCCCGATCTCGCAGCCGTAGAGATTCACGAAGCCGTGGATGCGGACGCGCGCGCCGAACTTCACATCGGCCGCGATCCTCGTTCCTGGTCCCGTCTCCTCGCTCATACGCCGGTGAGTTTCAGGGGGCTTGCCGGGGCGGCGGCTTCGCGCGGGATAGGCCGCATGCCGGAGAAAGGCACCGGCCCGCCTTGCGCGCGCAGGGACTCGGAGCTGGCTTCCAGGATGCGGACCATTTCCAGGCCGCGCAGACCGCAGCTCAGCGGCCGGAGGCCCTCCCGGATGCACCCGATGAAGTGCCCGCACATGTTCTTGAGCGGCTCGCACTGCTCGATCCGCGGCAGGTAGCAATCGCCGTAGTGGTAGGAATAATGGAACTCCGCGAAATTGTCGTAGTGCGGCGGGCACTCCACCCGCACGTCGTAGATCCGCACCTTCTCCAGCGGTTGCAGGTCGTCGTAAACGATCATCTTGCGGGTACCCACGAAGGTCATCTGCCGCACCTTCCTCGGCTCCAGCCAGCTGCTCTGGATGGTCGCGAAGCGCTGCTTGCGGAAAGTCAGCGAGAGGTTCGTGACATCCTCCACCCCGGGGTGGATGTGGGCGTTACCCTGGCAATTCACCAGTTGCGGGCACTCCCCCATCACGT
>CBFGVD010000263.1:0-5411 GCA_965651965.1 uncultured Verrucomicrobiaceae bacterium
CGACGGATGTCGGCTACGTGGTGGGGCTCACCAATGCGGCGGGAGTCCTGCCGCGCATCCCGGATGCGCCCCTGCTGGTGCCCGGCCTGGGTGCCCAGGGCGGGGATCTGGCGGAGCTGGCCGCTGCAAGCCGGAGCGCGCCGGACGTCATCAACGTTTCGCGCGGCGTGCTCTACGCCGACGACGGCCACTCCTTCGGCGAGCGCGCGAAGCGCTGGGCGGAGCGGATCGCGGCATCGTATCAGGAAGCGGTCGCGTGAGCGGGAAACCGCGCTAAACTGGCGCGCCAATGCCGAGGGAACGCAATTATCCGAAATCGGGGCAGGTAAGCGCCCATTATTCCGGCCTGCTGCCTCAGAAGGGCTGGCCGGGTCGGAACTACAAGTTCTTCCGGCACCGGATCGTGCCCGGCCTTTTCCAGAAAAGGGGCGGGATCGCCCAGGAGCCGGTGCTCGCGGTGCCGGATAGCGGCTGCGTGCGCGTGACCTGGGTCGGGCATGCTTCCTTCCTGCTGCAATTCGCGGATCACTCCGTGATGGTGGACCCGAACTGGGCGCGCTGGCACGGCTTCGTGAAACGCCTGCGCGAGCCGGGACTGCCGCTGAAGGCGATCCCGGAACTGGACCTGGTGCTGGTGAGCCACGCGCATTTCGACCACCTCCACAAACCGAGCCTCCGGGTCCTCCAGGCCCGCGGCGGGATCGTGGTACCGCGCGGTAGCGCGAATCTCGTAAGGAGGCTGGGCTTTCCCGCAGTCCACGAGATGAAGGTGTGGGAGGCCATGGAATTCAACAGCATGCACGTGATCCACACTCCCAGCCACCACTGGGGCGCGCGCTATCTGCATGATACCCACCGGGACTACGGCGGCTATCTGGTCGAATCCGGCGGGAAGAGCGTCTTCCACTGCGGGGATAGCGCGTGGTTCGACGGCTTCGCCGAGATCGGCCGCCGCCACCAGAATATCGACGTGGCGCTCATGCCGATCGGTGCCTACGACGCGCCGAGCGGACGGGACGTGCATATGAACCCGGAAGAAGCGGTCCGTGCTTTCGCCGAACTGGGAGCGAAAGTGATGATCCCGATGCACTACGGCACCTTCCCGTTGGGGAACGAACCCATCGGCGAGCCGGTGGAGCGCCTGCTGATGGAGGCGGACCGGCTGGGAATCAGCGAGAAGATCCTGATTCCGGAGGAGGGAGTGGGGATCGAATGGTAAAGGACCAAAGACGGCTCGACCTTTTCCGGGGATCGGGCGAGCCTTTGCCGGTATTCCGCGCCTTGCCCGTTTCCACGCATGATTGCCGCTTCCATTTTCGAAAGTCCGCTTTTCGTCCCTTCCCTCGCCGGGGCGATCCTCATCCTGCAACTGGTGATGCTATCGATGCTTGCCTCGCTTTCGGGCAAGGTGGCGCGGCTTTCGCGGAGAGAGGCGGCTGCAGCTCCGGCGGCACAGCCCGCGGGGGAGGTGGCGGAAGTAAAGGAGGCGAATTCCGAGCAGAAGCAGCTTTTCGCGGTCTTCCTGGAAGAGGAGCCTTCCCGGCGGGAATTGAGCAAGAAGGAGCAGTTTGCAGCCTTCCGCCGGTGGCGGGATGAAAAGGGCCTGAATTGGAAAAAACCGGCAGACTCCGCATGAATTGCGCCGGGGCAAGGAAAAGGTCCCGATTTTCATCTTTCTAGCCGTTTTTCCGGTTGCCAGTGCGGGGGGCGGTTTGCAGACTCCGCCCCCGCGCCGGGCTTACATTCCGAGTCCGTCGCAAAAGAGCTTGTGAAAAATTTCACAAGCGCCCAAAATTTCCCTGCAACGCACTCCGACGCACCACCGTCATGGCCAATTTCTTCCCGCGCTGGACCAATTTTCTGCCCCTGAAGATCGCGATTTGTGCGGGAGCCGTCGCAGGCGGCGTGGTGCTCGCCGTCACCTACTATGCGACGCCGAAGACGCTGGTGGAGGGGTATCAGCCCTCGCAGCCGATTCCGTTTTCACACAAAATTCACGTGGATCAGCTCGGTCTGGACTGCCGTTACTGCCACTCCTTCGTGGATGTTTCCGGCCATTCCAACGTGCCGAGCAACAACACCTGCTGGAACTGCCACCAGCACGTGCAGAAGGAGAGCCCGAAGCTGCAGCCGTTGCGCGACCGGATGGATCCGGCGTTGAAGCACCCGGATTTCGGCAAGCCGATCGAGTGGGTGCGGATCCACAAGACGCCCGATTACGTGTATTTCAACCATTCCGCGCACGTGAACCGCGGCATTTCCTGCCAGAGCTGCCACGGCCAGGTGGACCAGATGGAAGTGGTTTACCAGGAGCACAATCTTTCCATGGGCTGGTGCCTGGAGTGCCACCGCGCGCCGGAGAAGCACCTGCGCCCGCTGGAAGAGGTCTTCAACCTGAAATACGACGCCGAGGAATACATCGCCGCGCCCGAGAACGCGGATCTGATGAACAAGCTGGGAGTCAAGACGACCGAGGATCTGGGCATCAAGCTCAAGGAGCACTGGAACATCCAGGCCCGGGAGTCCTGCGCTACCTGCCACCATTGATTTCCGGATTATCCGCCCCTTTTCCCGTTCCTTTCACGCATTTCCGCCCGCCGCCCTTTCGCCCATGAGCAAACGCATCTGGCAACATCCCGAAGTCCCCGCCGGTGAAACCACCGTATCCTGGCGCGGCGTCGGCCAGCTCGAGGACAGCCCCGCCTTCCGTTCCTGGCTGGAGCGCGAATTCCCGCAGGGGGTGGCCGAAATGGAGAACGAGGAAGACGCGGAGACCTCCCGGCGCTCCTTCCTGAAGCTGATGGGTGCCTCCACGGCCCTGGCCGGCTTCGGCATGGCCGCCTGCCGCCGCCCGGAAAGCTACATCGTGCCCTACAACAAGGCACCGGAGTGGGTGATCCCGGGGAAGGCGACCTATTACGCCTCCAGCATGCCCCGTGCGGGCGGTGCCACGCCGCTGGTGGTGACCACTTTCGAAGGCCGCCCGACCAAAGTCGCGCCGAACATGCTCCACCCGGACATGTGCGGGACGGACGCCTTCGCCCAGGCCTCCGTGCTCGACCTGTATTCCCCCTCGCGCTCGCGCAAGGTGCTGAAGCAGGGCAAGCCTTCGACCCGCGCGGAATTCGACGCGGTGATCGCCGGTCTGGCGGCGGATGCTTCCGCGAAGATCGGTTTCGTCTTCGGCCGGGACGATTCCCCGACCCGCGCGCGCCTGGCCAAGGAGCTGGCCGCGAAATACGCGGGCGCGAAATTCTACGCCTACGAGGCGTTGGAAGGAAACGCGGCGAAGGCGAGCGGCGAGGGCACGCGCCTGGTGGCGGATTACTCCAAGGCCGACCGCATCGTTTCGCTCGATAGCGATTTCCTCTGCCTGGATTCCCACGGGCCCGCGGTGCCGTTTTTCAACCGCCGCAAGCCGGAAGGCGCGGATTACTCGAAAAAGGCGGATCCGGCGGCGATGAACCGTCTCTACGTGGTGGAGAGCACCTTCTCCATGACCGGCGGCATGGCGGATCACCGCCTGCGCGCGGCACCGAGCCAGATCCTCAAGATCGCCGCCCAGATCGCCCGCGGGCTGGGCGTGGGCCAGGCCTCCGATATCGAGGCGGTGACCGACGAGAAGCAGCTCAAGTGGGTGAACGCCCTGGTGGCCGATCTCCAGGAGTCCGGCGGCAAATCGCTGGTGCTGGCGGGCTCCCGCCTGCCGGAAGCGGTGCAGGTGCTCGCCCTGGCGATCAACCAGAAGCTCGGCAACATCGGCGAGGGCAAGCCGCTCAAGGTGGTCCGCACGGATGCCCAGGGGCTCGGCGATCTCGCCGCCCTGACCGCGGATCTCAACGGCGGCGCGATCGATACCCTTTTCCTTTTGACCCCGGCGAACCCGGTCTTCGATGCACCGGCCGATTCCGGCTTCAACGCCGCCTTGGCGAAGGCCAAGACCGTGATCCACCTGGGTCCGCGCACGGATGCCACCGCCCATGCCGCGACCTGGCACGTGCCCGCCAGCCACTACCTGGAAAGCTGGTCGGACGCCCGCACCGTCAACGGCGTCTATACCGTGGTGCAGCCGATGATCCTGCCGCTCTACGGCGATTGTGCCAGCGAGCTGGAGATCCTTTCCGCCTTGCTTTCCGAAGACGGGAAGCTGGTGACCGGCGAGGGGGCCGAAGGTGCCGCTTCGCCCGCGCACGATGCGGTGCGCAAGACCTTCGAGGCCATCGGCGGCAAGGGCAGCGAGCCCTGGAAGAAGCTCCTGCGCGAGGGTTTCCACGCCGGCACCGCCTACGAAACGGTGGAAGCGAACATCCCCGCGGCTCCGGTCAAGGCCGCCGCGACGGCGACGGGCGTGGAGGTGATTTTCGCCACCGACGGCTCGGTTTACGACGGCCGCTGGATCGACAACGGCTGGCTGCAGGAAGCTCCCGACCCGGTTTCCAAGCTGTCCTGGGACAATGCCGCGCTGATCGCGCCGGAAACGGCGAAGAACCTGGGGATCTACGAGGAAATCGTGGCGCTCGAGACCGGGAATGCCGCCCGCGGACCCGACGGCGAGGGTGCCGAGCGCACCGGGCCGATGATCAAGGTGAAGGTCAACGGGGCGGAGTTGGAACTTCCGGTGATGATCGCCTTCGGCCAGGCGGAGAACACCATCGTGATCCCGCTCGGCTACGGCCAGGGCTTCGACGGCGAAGACAAGTTCGACCGCAACGCGAAGGGCAACGCCCCGGCCGGCCACGTAGGGCAGGTGGGCGTGAACTCCGGCTTCAACGCTTACCCGCTGCGCACCGCGGAGACCGCCTACTACGCCACCGGCGCGGCGGTAGAGAAGACCGGCAAGCGCTACCCGCTGGCGCTGGTGCAGGAGCACTTCGCGATGTACGGCCGCGCGCTGGCCCGCGAGATTTCGACCATCGATTCCGGCGACCACAAGGGCGGCTTCGAAGAGCAGCTCCACAACGTGGCCAAGCAGGGCAACGACGGCCACGCGCCGCCGAACATTTCCCTCTACAAGCAGGAGGGCAAGGATGGCAAACCGCTGCTGAGCGACGAGCTGCACCAGTGGGGCATGACCATCGACCTCTCCTCCTGCATGGGCTGCAACGCCTGCCTCGTGGCCTGCCAGGCGGAGAACAACATCCCGATCGTGGGCAAGGAGCAGGTCATGAAGGGCCGCGAGATGCACTGGATCCGGATGGACCGCTACTACGCGATCGAAAAGCCGAAGGACGGTGATGCCCCGCACTTCGACGAAGGCAATCCTTCGATGATCCCGCAGCCCGTCGCCTGCGTGCAGTGCGAAAGCGCGCCCTGCGAAACCGTCTGCCCGGTCAACGCCACCGTTCACACCGAAGAAGGCCTCAACGCGATGGCCTACAACCGCTGCATCGGCACCCGCTACTGCGCGAACA
>CBFGVD010000264.1:0-5403 GCA_965651965.1 uncultured Verrucomicrobiaceae bacterium
GAGAGATCGCTACGCAGGATCAGGGAATTGATGAAGACGCCGATCAGCGGCTCCAGCTCCGCGCGGGTGCGGCCGGTGATAGGGGAGCCGACGGCGATGTCCGTGCTGCCGCTGTAGCGGTGGAGCAGCACCTTGTAGGCGGCGAGCAGCAGATGGTAGAGGGTTGCGCCGTTCCGCGCGGCGATGGTTTGCAAACGCGACGTCAGCTCCTTCGGCAGCAGCGCCGAGACGAGTTCGCCGTTCCATGTCTTCACGGCGGGGCGGGGCCGGTCCGCGGGCAGATCCAGCTCCGCCATGCCGGCGAGGCGGCGTTTCCAGTAGGCGAGCTGCCGCGCGATTTCCGGGCCTTCCAGGAAGTCCCTTTGCCAGACGCTGAAGTCGCCGTACTGGATCGGCGGCGGCGGCAGCGGGCAGTCCTTGCCCTCATGGTAGGCCTGATAGATCGCGGCGAGTTCCTCGGTAAGCACCGTCATCGAGGAGCCGTCGAACATCGCGTGATGTACCGTGACGTGCAGGATGTGGGACCCGGGCGAAAGCCTCACGAGCTCCGCCCGGAAGACCGGACCGGTGGCGAGATGGAAAGGGCGCCTTGCCTCGATGCTGCCGAGGCGCTCGGCCTCCTCCTGGCGTTCGCTTTCCGGCAGGCCGGAGATATCGATGAGCTCGAGCTTGAAGCCGCTGCCCGGCGTCACGATCTGCAGGACTTCGCCGCCGTCCTCTTCGAAATGGGTCCGCAGCGCTTCGTGCCGCTCCACGATGGTATTCAGGGCACGCTCGAGCAAGGAGACGTCGAGCGGCCCCTCCAGGCGGAAGCGCATGGGGATATTGAAGGCCGTGACCTCCGGCTGCAGCAGCTCCAGATACCAGAAGACCTGCTGCGCGATGGATGCGGGGAAGGCCAGCACGTCCCCGGCGGCATCCGGAGGGGCCGTGGTCGCGTCGGTACCCTGGGGCGCTTCACTCATGGTATCAGGATTTGCGGCGGTAGGCATCGCGGTTGACCCGTTGGATGGTGCCGCCCGCCGCGGGTGCGGATTCCGTGGCTTCGGCAAGTCCCGCGGCGATCGCGGCGATGCTGCGGTGGCGGAAAACTTGCGCGGGGGTGAGGGCCAGCCCGGCGCGCGTCGCCCGGGTGGTGATCTGGAAGATCAGGATGGAATCACCGCCGAGCTCGAAAATGTCGTCGGAAACCCCGATCTCGCGCGTTCCGAGCACCTGTTGCCAGATCTCGACGAGGCGGCGTTCGGTCTCGTTGGTCGGCGGTGCGATGCTGCGCCCGGCCGCCGGTGTTTCGTCCGGCGCGGGCAGGGCCTTGCGGTCCACCTTGCCGTTCGGCGTGAGGGGGAATTGCTCCATCGCCACGAAGACCGCCGGAATCATGTAATCCGGCAGCTTGCCGGTAAGATGGCCGCGCAGGACGGCGGCGAGATCCGCCGCGGGCGCGGGGCTTTTCTCGTGGCAGGGTTCGTTCGCCAGCGGGGCCGGGGTGGCCTGGATTGGCCACAGGGGCAGGTGGCCCTGGCCCGCGGGCAGGAAGACGGCATCGATCACTCCCGCGGTGCCGTTGCCGCGCCAGCGCACGTGGGCACGGTAGCCGTTCGCCTCCGCCACCGAGAAAATCTCTTCGGCCGATACCGCCGCAGCCAGGGGAGAGGGCATGGGGGGCAAGGGGCAATCCTCCGGCGAATGTTCCAGCGCGCGCAGGAAACCCAGCGGCGGGCCGAGACGGGCATCCGGAATGCCGGAAATGGCCAGCTCGTCCGGACCCTCGGCCAGGATCGCTTCCAGTTGTTCCAGATTGAGCCGCTGCCATTCGCGCCACTTCGTCACCAGCCGGACCGGCGGCTTCTCGCCGATGTGCAGCACGACATCGTAGTGATAGGTTGTCGTCTCGTTCGCCAGCTTGCCGCGGCGGAGCAGGATCTCGATGTGGGCGAGTCCGGGCAGATCGATGCGGTCGAACCACGCGGGGTCGAGGGAAAGTTCCGTCTCCCGGGCCAGGCGCTGTTTCAACTTCTCGCGGAGCTGTCCGCACGTGCTGCCCTCCGGTGCCCGCTCCCGCAGGATCTCCGCATGGTGGGCGGCCAGCAGGGCATTCCCCTGGATGTCTCCCAGGAAAATCCGCCCGCCGGGCTTCACCGTGCGCGCGGCCCCTTGGAGCACCCGCTCCAGGTAGGCGGCATCCGGGAAATACTGAGCCACCGAATTGATGACCACCGTGTCGAAATGCTGCTCCGGGATGCCGGAAAAATCGTCCGCCGGGCGGTGGAAGAGCTTCACCTGCGGCAGCGGCCGGTTTTTGCCCAGGGCTTCGATGGCCACCTTCGAGATGTCGGCGGCCCAGTAGCACTCGGCCTCCGGGGCGAAGCGCGCGAGGATCTGGCCGGTGCCGCAGCCGATCTCGAAAATACGGCGCGGGGCGTACTTCCGCAGCCGCATGGAAGTCATGTCGATCCATTCCTCGACCTGGGCTTCGATGCCGGTGAGGCCCGCCCAGCCCGCGATCACCGAGTCGAGGCGGTCCAGCTTTTCGCCGCCGGACTGCTCGATGGCGGATTTGTAAAGCAGATCCCACTGGTCCTCCCAGATCGCCGTGCCTTCCTCGCCCGCCGCGGCTCCCGAGGGGCGGACATAGGCGACCAGCCGGCCTTCCTGCACATGGGCCACGGCCTGCGCCACGGAGGGGTGTTGCTCCAGGTGGGATTCGATGTCGCCGAGCTCGATGCGGAAGCCGCGCACCTTCACCTGGTGGTCCATGCGGCCCAGGCATTCGATGCTGCCGTCCGGATTCCAGCGCGCCAGGTCGCCGGTGCGGTAGAGCTTGGTGCCCGGTGCTTGCAGCGGGGCAGGCGCGTCGATGAAACGGTCGGCGGTGAGGTCCGGACGTTCGTGGTAGCCCTGCGCGAGGCCGTCCCCGCCGATGAGCAGTTCCCCGGCGATCCCCGCGGGCTGGGGCTGCATCGCCGCATTCACGATGTACACCTGGGTGTTGGCGATCGGCTTGCCGATGCTCACGGGGCCTTCCCGCGCCTCCACCTTCGCGGTGGTGGACCAGATCGTCGTTTCGGTCGGGCCGTAAACGTTCCACACCTCGCCGCAGAGCGGCGCGAGGCGGTTGACGAGATCGCGCGGCACGGCTTCCCCGCCCACGAGCGCCTTGAAGCCGTGCTTGCCGGTCCACCCCGCCTCCAGCAGCAAGCGCCAGCTCGCCGGGGTCGCTTGCAAGACGGTGATGCCGTATCGCCCGATGGCTTCCGCCAGGCGATTGCCGTCGATGGTGACATCGCGCGTGGCGATCACGGTCTCCGCACCCGTGGTCAGGGGCAGGAAGATCTCCAGCCCTGAAATATCGAAGGAAAGCGTGGTCACGGCCAGCAGCACGTCCTCCGGTGCCAAGCCCGGCTCGCGGCGCATGGAACTCAGGAAATTCACCGCCGCGCGGTGCGGGATGCGTACCCCCTTCGGCCTGCCCGTGGAGCCGGAGGTGAAGATGACGTAGGCCGGGTCCTCCGGATCGCTTTCGGCCGGCCGGAAAGCCGCGGCGTCCCCGGCGATCTCGTCCGCCAGCAGTATCGTGGCTCCCGATGGGGGCAACTCCCGATGCAAGGAGGTCTGCGACAGGATCACGGGCATGCGGGCATCCTCCACCATGAAGCCGAGCCGTTCCGCCGGGAAAGCGGGATCCATCGGCACGTAGGCGGCCCCGCATTTCAAGATGCCGAGCAGCCCGGCCACCATGTCGGGAGAGCGTTCCAGGTGGATCCCCACCAGGTCGCCGCGCTTCACGCCCGCGTCTTGCAGGCGGGCCGCGATGGCGGTGGCGCGCTGCTCCAGTCCGGCATAGCTGAGGGCGGCATCCCCGCAGCGCACCGCGGTTTTCTCCGGCACGCGTGCCGCGGTCGCGGAGACCAGGCAGTGCAGGGTCGCGCCGCGCGGGTAATCCCGTGCGGTCGCGTTCCAGTCCACCAGCACGCGCTGTCTTTCTTCCGGGGGCAGGATCGGCAGGGATTGCAAGGCCGTATCCCCGTCCGTGATCGCGCTTTCGATCAGTTGCTCGAAGCAGCCCAGCCAGCGGCGGATCGTCGCCGCGTCGTGGAGGTCGGTGTTGTATTCGCACTCCACGATCATCCGCTCCTCGGTCTGCACGAGGTTGAAGAAAAGATCGAAATTGACGTGGCGTTTCGGATTGGTTGCCACGTCGAAACCCAGGCCGTCGAAGACGATCCGGTCGCTTCCGGATTTGTCGATGTTGAACATCACCGTGACCAGCGGCAGGCGGCTGGTGTCGCGCGGCAGGGTCAGTTTTTTCAGCAGGCTGCCGAAGGTGTAGTCCTGGTGATCGTAGGCTTCCAGCACTTGCTCCTTCACTTCCTCCGCGAAGGCGCGGAAGGACCGGTCCGCCCCGGCATTCAAGCGCAGGGGCAGGAAGTTCAGGCAGTGGCCCACCAGCTCATCCCGGCCGATGCGCGTCTGGCCCGCCGCGGGCACGCCGATGACCAGATCCTCCTGGCCGGTGAGACGGTGGAGAAGCGTTGCGAAGGCCCCCAGCAGCGTCGCGAACAAGGTGCCGCCGAGCTTGGGGGATGCCTTCTTCAGCCGGGCGTAGCGGTCCGCATCCAGCGCGAGGGCTTCCATCGCCCCGGCATGGGTCTTCACCTGCGGGCGGGGCCGGTCGGTCGGCAGTTCCAGCACGGGTGCAACCCGGGCGAATTTCGCCACCCAGAATTTTTCCGCCCCGGCGCGCTCGTCCGAGTTCTTCCCCGCCTGCTCCAGCCGCGCGTAATCCGCGAAGGACATCGCGGGCGGCAGCATCGGCAGGCGGCCCGCCTTGCGGGCATTGTAGGCATCCGCCAGTTCCGTCAGGATCATGCCGAAGGACCAGCCGTCGCACACCAGGTGGTGGGCGGTGAAAAGGAGCTCGTGGCAATCCTCCGAGAGGCGTGCGAGCTGCAGGCGCAGCAACGGTCCGTTGGTCAGGTCGAAGGGAGTGCGGGCTTCGTCCTCCTTCGCTTGCGACCAGTGCATCTCCCTCGCGTCGCCGGTCAGTGCGGAGAAATCGTGTATTGCGATCTCCAGTTCCCGCGGGGCGGCATGGAAGATCTGCTGCTGCCCGTCTTCCGAAAAGGTGCTCCGCAGCGCGGGATGGCGGACCACCAGGTCGAGCAGTGCGGTCCGCAGGGCCGCGGTGTCCAGCGCGCCCTCGAAACGGATGATGTTCGATTCGTTGTAAGCGCAGTTCGCCTCGTCGCCCATCATGAGCGAATGGAAAATCTCCCGCTGGGCTTCTGTCGTGGGCGCAATGTCCCGGCGGGGAAAGACCGCCGGGGCGTCCGCCACGATCGTGGCGGCGGGCAGGAACCCCGCCTCCTGCATGTCGGCGACGGCTTCCACGAAGCCGCGCAC
>CBFGVD010000265.1:0-5399 GCA_965651965.1 uncultured Verrucomicrobiaceae bacterium
GGCCGGTCGGTGATGTCTTCCTCCGGGTCGACTACGTCGTCGGTTTCACGTTGCTTGCGGTACAGCGCGGCGTGCATGGCGGGGGCGGGTTGAGGGGTTGGCGCGGGCGGGCGGAGCTTCCGGGAGATCGGCGGGGTGACCGGGCTCGCGCACGATCTCCAGGTAGGGACCGCGGCTTCCGGTCTTCTCGCGGATGCGGCAGTGCACGCCTTTCCTTCTCAGCCTCTGGATATGCAACGCCGCATCCCCGAAGGCCGGGACGGGGTTGTCCAAGGAAACGATGATCCTTCTCATGTGAGCATTAAAGACCCTCTTGAAACCCCTCGCGACCCGGGGAATGGCAAAAACCGTGCACTGATTGACGGATGCCCGGGGAGCTTCGACACCGGTGTCGAAATCCCGCCACCGATGTCCCGGGCAGTCACCCGTTCGCACGATCGGATGGCCTGGCTGTGTCAATGTAATCGGTTGAATATAAATGTAAAATCCCGAATTTCGTGCATCGCCGGCCACATGGCCCGGGGATTGCCAGTCATTCGCAGGGGCCTGGCGGAGCAGGGAAAAAAATCCCCTCCGGGCCCCGCATCGTAAAACGCAAAACCGACGATCATGACACTGAGCAAACTGACACGCTGGGACCCCGTGCGGGAGATGGCGGAAATCCAAAACCGCTTCGCCAACCTCATGGGCCAAGCTCCCATCAGGCTTTATGAAAACGGCGAGGAAGCTCTCACCAATACCGAATGGATCCCGGCCGTCGATATCATCGAGGACGACAAGGAATATGTGATCAAGGCCGAGTTGCCGGAAGTCCGCAAGGAGGACGTCAAGGTGTCCGTGGAAAACGGCCTGCTTGCCATCTCGGGAGAAAGGAAGTTCGAGAAGGAGGAGAAGAACAAGAAGTACCACCGCGTGGAGCGCGCCCACGGGTTTTTCTCCCGCAGTTTTTCCCTCCCCGATGCCGCCGAGGCGAACGAGGTCAAGGCGGAGTACAAGGACGGCGTGCTCCACGTGCACGTCCCGAAAAGCGAGCGCGCCAAGGCCAAGCGCATCGAAGTGAAGGTCGCTTGAGACACCGGGGGGACCGGCATCTCCCGGTGCCGGTCCCCGCACTTGCTCGGTTGCACCCGCCCTGCCTTACTGCCATGGCCACGCCCGTTCCTCCTGAGCCCTCCCGCTCCGGAAAATATCCTCCTTCGACAAGCATTTACCGGGGCGCGCGCTACATCCGCCGCCTCGCGGAAGGCCCTGCCGCACGGATTCCCGCTCGCCACGCGGCCGGGAAACGAAGCCCGCGCTCCGCCTATATCGACGTTCTGGCCGAGTTGTTAGGGGAGTGCTGAGGCCGCATCCCCCCGGTCGCGGTCAGTCAGGAGCCCTCCGCGTGCACCACCAGCACGGGTACCTTCATGGCATGCAGCAGATCGTAGGAGGGGGACCTTCCCAGCACTCCGGCCAGTCCGGAGGAAGGATGGCTGGCCATGCAAAGGGCATCCGCACCGAAGCGGTTCGCCAGATGCTGGATCCCGGAGGACACCTTTTCATCCGCGACGGTCATCACCTCGCTCCTGAAGCCCAGCCTCGCGGCTTCCGGCGGGATCAACTCCCGTAGCCGCGCCTCGCATGCCTCCTGCGTTTCTCCGCCGGCGGGCGGGCCGACGTGAGCCAGGCAGACGACGCCTCCGGGGGCGGCGATCGAGTAAGCGAAAGGAATGGCGCGATTCGATTCCGCGGAAAAATCCGTCGGCACCAGCACGCGTTCGAAGCGCGGGATGGGAAGCTGGCAAGACAGGGCGGCGCTGTGCGGCACGATCGCCAGATTGGCCGGGGTATCGCGGATGACCGCACGCGATACGGAATGTTCGAAAAATCGCGAGAGGCGGCGGTGCTGCCGGGTGCCCAGCACGAGCAGGTCGGCGTCCTTTTCCTTGGCCAGTCTTGCCAGGGACAGGTCGGCCGCACCCCAGGATGGCTGGACAGCGATTTCCACCGCCAGATCCCCCATCACCCGCGCGACCCGGTGTTCGAGATCGCGGGCGACCGCCTGTGCCACTTCGGGGGACATGTCCAGGTAGGAAAGGGGAGGGGGGTAGCCGTAGCGGATCGCTTCCTCGTAGGGCCACATCACGTAGGCGACCGTCGCCCGCACGGGCGCGACCGACGCGAGGTTTTTCACCCACAGCAGCGGGTTGTCCGAAGGCTCGCGCAAATTCTCGCCGATCAGGATTTCCA
The DNA here is from genome assembly GCA_965651965.1 of uncultured Verrucomicrobiaceae bacterium. Classification (GTDB taxonomy): domain Bacteria; phylum Verrucomicrobiota; class Verrucomicrobiia; order Verrucomicrobiales; family Akkermansiaceae; genus Haloferula. Next base: position 2,233 of record CBFGVD010000265.1, read on the forward strand.
GCGGAGCCAGCCCGGTCGCCCATTTCGTGACCGGCGCGGCATTCCGGACGATCAAGGTGGCGACATTGGCGTGCTCCGCGGCATATTCCGCGACATCGCCCATCAGCCAGCGTTCGCCCGTGCTCCTGCGGCAGGTGGAACCGAGCACCAGAAGGTCGGCATCGTAACGTTCGGCGGCTTCCAGCAGGCGGCGGCCCGGACTTCCCGAAATCATCTCCCAGCCGACTTCCACGTCGGCTTCCCGCAGTCTTGCGGCCTCGGCTTCCACCGCCCGCTTCGCGGCATCCGCCGCCTCGGCCGCGAGCCGCGGCATGTCCGGCGTGGCCACGGGGTGGTGCACGTGGAGCAAGGTCAGCGACCCGCCCGCCGCGGCGGCCAGGGCTGCGGCGGCATCGGCTGCCTGCCGGGCGGCTTCCGAGAAGTCCGTGCCGACGAGAATTTCCAGGGTTTTGGCGGGTGGCGTGTGCATGGCGCAGGGGATGAAAGCGGGCGTTCAGGAGGCGACGGCTTCCGGCCGCGCGGAGGGGCGGGGGGCGGCGGCTTGCGGCGGGGGCATGCCCGGCCCCGCCGTCCGCCGCATCATGGCGAGGGCGCTGTCCGGAGGCAGAGTGATCGAGTCGATGCCGGCCTCGGTCAGGAAAGCGGCGAAGTCCGGGTGATCGGCGGGGCCTTGCCCGCAGATGTCCACCTTGCGGCCCTTCGCGTGAGCCGTGCCGATCAAGGTCCGGATCATCGAGCGCACGGCTTCGTTCCGCTCGTCGAAAAGCCCGGCCAGGAGTTCCGAATCCCGGTCCGCGCCCAGGACAAGCCGGGTCAGGCCGTCCGAGCCGATGGAAAAGCCGTCGAAGCGCTCCGCAAATTCGGCGGCAAGCAGGATGTTGGCGGGGATCTCCGCCATGATCCGGATCTCCAGTCCGCCCTCGCCGCGCCGGAGGCCGCACCCGGCCATGACCGCCAGCACCTTGTCGGCTTCTTCAGGCGTCCGGCAAAAAGGGATCGATACCGCGATGTTGTCCAAACCCAGGACCTCCCGGGCCTGTTTGATCGCCCGGCATTCCAATTCGAACGCCTCGCGGAAACCGGGGTGATGGTAGCGCGAGGCCCCGCGGAAACCGAGCGCGGGATTCCGTTCTTCGGGCTCGAATTGCCTCCCCCCGATGAGTCCGGCGTACCCGTCGGTCTGGAAATCGCTGGTCCGCACCACCACCGGCAGGGGATAGCGGCTGGAAGCGATGTGAGCGATTCCCCGGGCGAGATGATCCACGAAATATCCCGTCTTGTCCGCATACCCGTGGGTGAGGTTCGCGATGATGCTGCGCGTGGCGGGATCGCTCACCTCGTCGAACCGGCACAAGGCCAGCGGATGGATGCGGATGATATTGGCGATGATGAACTCCATCCTGGCCAGGCCGATCCCGCTGCACGGCAGGCGCCACCAGCGGAAGGCGGCTTCCGGCGTCCCGATATCGAGCATGACGGGCGTCCGGGGCGCGGGGAGGGACCGCAGGTCGATCTTCTCCTCCTCGAAAGGGACGCGGCCGGCATAGACGATCCCCGTCTCCCCCTCCGCGCAGCTCACCGTCACCGTTTCGCCGCGGGATAGCAGGCGGGTCGCATTGCCGGTGCCGATCACCGCCGGAACCCCGAGCTCGCGGCTCACGATCGCCGCGTGGCTGCTGCGGCCGCCGCAGTCCGTGATGATCGCCGCGGCCTTTTTCATCACCGGCACCCAGTCGGGATTCGTGGCAGGCACCACCAGGATCTCGCCTTCCTTGAAGGAAGACGATTCGCCAGGGCCGTGGAGCACCCGGACCGGACCGCTCGCGATCGCGCCGCCGATCGCCAGTCCGGAGGTGATCATCCGCGGGGCCGTCTCTCCGGGGAGCAGGCGGCAGGCGCGGATGCTCGAAGCATCGGCCCGGGATTGGACGGTCTCCGGCCGCGCCTGGAGGATGAATAGTTCCGCGGTCTCGCCATCCACCGCCCATTCCACGTCCATCGGGCGGCCGTAGTGTTCTTCCAGCCGCTTTCCCCAGCGCGCCAGTTGCAGGATCTGCTCGTCGGAGAGCGCGAAGCGGGTCCGCTGTTCGAAGGGGGTGTTCGCCACCCTGACCCGGGAACCGAACCTGTTTCCGTAAACCATCTTGATTTCCTTCGAGCCCATCACTTTCTCGACCACCGGCCGTTTGGCGGGATCCGCCAGCAGCGGCTTGAAGACCCGGTATTCATCCGGGGTCACGGTCCCCTGGACCACGCATTCCCCCAATCCGAAGGATGCGTTGATGAGGATCATCCCGGGAAACCCGGTTTCGGTATCGAGGCTGAACATGACGCCGGAGGCTCCCTCCTTCAGATCCGCGCGGACCATTTTCTGGATACCCACGGAAAGCGCGATCGACATGTGGTCGAAGCCCTTCTGCTCTCGATAGCTGATCGCCCGCGGGCTGAACATGGAGGCGAAACAGCAGCGGCACGCGTGCAGGACATCCGCGGCTCCGGAAACGCCGAGGTAGCTTTCGTGCTGCCCTGCGAAGCTCGCCGCGGACAGGTCTTCGGCCGTGGCGCTGCTGCGGATCGCCACGTCGGTGGCGGCGGCACCGTGGCGGCGGCTCAGTTCCGAATAGGCATCCAGGATATCGCCGCGCATGTCCGCGGGGAAATCGCTCTCCAGCAGCAGGTGCCGGATCACCCGCTCGGCCTCTCCTTCCGGGATCTTGCGCTCGGCCCGCCGGGCAAGCTGCTCGCGGATTTTCCCGTCCAGCCCGTTGTATTCGAGGAAAGCCCGGTAGGCGGCCGCCGTGACGGCGAAGCCAGCCGGGATGCGGATTCCTTCCCCCGCGAAGCTGCGGATCATCTCGCCCAGGGAAGCGTTCTTGCCGCCCGCGATGGCCGTGTCCCGGTTGTCCAGCGTCTCGAGCCAACGGACATAAGCATCCTGAGCCGGGGCCTGGGGAGGGCTAGCTGCGGTGGTTTCCATGGTCTGAAATCCTTATTGCCGGGATATATCATCATTACCTTGCCGCGCAGGATCGCGCCCTGCGCCGCTTGCTGGAATCCGTGCAGATTTTGCCCTGCGCGCGATTGCGCGGGGCGGGTGAGTCCTGAAACGGGAGCGGGCACCCGCAGGAGCATCTGGCCCGGCCCGCATGCGGATGCTATGGATGGGA
>CBFGVD010000266.1:0-5363 GCA_965651965.1 uncultured Verrucomicrobiaceae bacterium
GCCTATTCCTGGCTCTTCGCCTTCTTCTTCTTCTTCACCCTCGCGGTGGGCGGTTGCTTCTGGACCCTGCTTCACAACGTCTCGAACTCGGGGTGGGGGACTTCGGTCCGCCGCGTGATGGAGAATCTCGGTGCCGTGTTCCCCTGGATGGCGATCTTCGCGATCCCGCTGGCATGCCCGCCGGTGCAGAAGTGGCTCTACGAGTGGATGAACATCCACCGCGAGGCGGCTGCCGCGCACGATGCCGGGATCTTCAACGGCTTCCTCTTCGGATTCTATGGCACGGATTCGATGAAGCATGCGCTCGAGGCCGAGCATCAGGCGCTGCTGGTGAACAAGCAGTGGTATATGAACCAGGTGGCGTGGTACGCCCGCTTCATCTTCTATTTCGTCGGCCTCGGCCTGGTCATCAAGGCCCTCCGCGGCTTCTCCACCGCGCAGGACGTGGATCCGAATCCGACCACGAAGAATCTCTTCAAGGCCCGCTTCCACTCCACCTACACCCTGATCATCTTCGCGATCACGATCACCTTCGCCGGCATCGATCTGCTCCAGGGCATGAAGTTCGACTGGTTCTCCACCATGTGGGGCGTCTATCTTTTCGCCGGTGCCGCGCTGAATTCGATGGCGGTCATCATCATCACCGCCACCCTGATGCAGAAGGGCGGCTACCTGAAGCGGGTGGTGGGTCCGGAGCACTACCACATCATGGGCAAGCTGCTGCTCGCCTTCACGATCTTCTGGGCCTATATCGCCTTCTCGCAGTTCTTCCTGATCTGGTATGCGAACATCACGGAAGAAACCTCCTGGTACCTGATCCGCAATACCGGCGGGTGGAATACCGCGAGCATCGCCCTCGTCTTCGGCCACTTCGTGGTGCCCTTCGTGGTCCTGCTCCAGGCCTGGCTGAAGAAGAACCCGAAGCTGCTCAGCATCGTGTGCGTTTACACCCTGGCGATGCACATCCTGGACTATTACATCATCGTGATCCCGGAGCGCTCGGTTTCCCTGATGAACATGATCCCGGACTACAAGGGGGTGGTGACGACCTCGATCCCCGGAGCTTTCTGGGGGGATATCCTCGCCTTCCTCACCGTCGGTGCCGGTTTCGTCTTCTTCTACCTCCGCGCGCTCACGCAGACGGCCACGTATCCGCACCGCGACCCGCGCATCCTCGAATCCGCCAACGTTTCGAACTGATCCATTGGCCCCCGATCCCTTTTCCTAATGTCCTCATCCAGCGACAATCCCTTCGTCCGGTTCACCGCCTTCTGGTGGGCGCTCGGCGTGTTCTCGCTCTTCGGCGTGCTCCTGCTCGTGATGAAGCTCTTCACGAGCGACACGACGGAAACCGACCCGCTCGAAGAAGCCGCCGCCGCGCAGCGTTATGAAACGCGCGCCGCCGTCGATACCGCGCAGGCTGCCGGGCTCGGCTTCAAGGAAGTCGAGAAGGGCAAGGTGGTGCAGGTGCCGCCGCACGTGGCCTTCGAGCAGGTGGGTAGGAATTTGCTCTCCACGAAACCGGCCCCGGTTGAAAAGCCGGAACAAATCGTACCCGGATCGGACAGGGCGGATGAACAAGCCGCCGCTCCTTCCGCCGATTTCAGCGCGGTGGACGAGCTCACCCCGGCCGCGGACGCTCCGATCGATCCCGCCGTGATGGAAGCGGGCAAGACCGCTTTCATGCTCTGCATGGCCTGCCACGGTGCGAACGGCGAGGGCGGCCTGGCGGGTCCCCCGCTGGCGGATTCCGAGTGGGTGAAGGGTCCGGTATCCAACCTGATCCGCATCCAGCTCCGCGGACTGACCGGCCCGATCACCGTGAACGGCAAGGTGTACGACAATTTCCCCGCGGGCATGGCGCCGCTTGCCTTCCAGGACGACAATACCGTCGCCGCGGTGCTGACCTACGTCCGCAACAGCTTCGGCAACAAGGCCTCCGCCGTATCGCCGGAGCAGGTCAAGATGCTGCGCTCCGAGGTCGGCAAGCCGCCGCTCAAGGAGGCCGAACTGACCAAGCCCTGATCCACTTCACCTACGGACCACGAATTTCCCATGTCCCCTGCCTCATCCCAGACTCCGGTGAATGACGCGATCCGCCGCGCGGAGATCGACCTCTCCCTGCGCCATCCGGTGATGTTTTTCTTCACCAGCGGCGCGGCCTGGCTGGCCGTGGCGATCCTGCTCGGCATCATTTCTTCGGCGAAAGTCCATAGCCCCGGCTTCCTCGATCAATTCGGTTTCCTCACTTACGGACGCGTCCAGTCCGCGCACCTCAGCGCGCTGATCTACGGCTGGGGCTGCCAGGCCGCCTTCGGCGCCTTGGTCTGGCTGATGGCCCGCCTGTCCCGCCAGGAGTGCCGTGCCGCCGGAATCATCCTGGTGGCCGGGCACGTCTGGAATTTCGCCATTTCCATCGGGGTTCTGGCGATTCTGGCAGGTCAGGGCACCGGCATGCCCTGGATGGAGTTCCCGGTCTTCGCCTGGGTGCCGATGCTGCTTTCGTATTTCATGATCGCCATCTGGTCGATGGTGCAATTCAAGGTCCGCCCGGCGGGCCACGTGTTCATTTCCCAATGGTACATCCTGGCGGCGCTGATCTGGTTCCCCTGGGTCTTCGCCACCGCGCACATCCTGATCCACGGTTTTTCCGGAAGCCCGCTGATGGATGCCGCGATCAATGCCTGGTACCGCTCCGCCCTGGTTTTCCTCTTCTTCCTGCCCACCGGCATCGCCGCGGCCTACTACCTGATCCCGAAGGTGACGGGCCGGCCGGTTTACAGCTACTCGCTTTCGCTGCTCGGCTTCTGGTCGCTGGCGATTCTCGGCCCCTGGGCCGGCATGCAGAAGCTGGCCGGCGCACCGATCCCGAATTTCATGCCTTACCTGGGGGCGGCCGCCACGATCCTGATCGCCATCCCGGCGATTGCCGTAGGCGTGAACTTGCTCAAGACCGCGGCCGGAGCCCCGGACACGGTGGTGAACAGCCCGACCCTGCGCTTCACGGTGGCGGGCGTGATCGGCCTGCTGGTCACCGGCGGGGCCTGCGTTTTCCTGAACAACCCGGCGATCCTGCCCGGCACGCAGTTTTCCCTCTCCGGCTACGGCTTCGATATCCTGGCCCTCTACGGCTTCTTCAGCTTCATCGCCTTCGGCATGATTTACTTCGTGGTGCCGCGTATCACCCGGCGCGAGTGGCTGTCCGGCCGGCTGATCAAGATGCACTTCTTCCTCTCCGTCTACGGGGTCGTCACCGTGGCGCTGGTCGCGCTCTTCGGCGGCGTGATGCAGGGCATCGGCCTGGAGGATTTCAAGCAACCCGCGGAGGACGCGGCCATGCGCGCCTATCCCTACGCGGTGGCGACCACGCTTGCCTGGTGCTTCCTGCTCTTCTCGAACGTCTTCTTCTTCTTCCATCTCACGCTCATGTGGCTGCGCCTCGGCCGCCGCAGTTCGCACCCGACCCTGCTCGGCGCTCACCACGACGACGACCTGCACGATCTCACCCACGGGCCGGAAGGCGACATCGACAATGCGGGTCCCGGCTCCGCCGCCGCGCACTCCCACTGATTTTCCCGTTTGGTCATTCGTGCTTAGTCATTAGTAATTTTCCCTGATTCCATGACCTTCCGCTCCTTTGCATTCGGTCTCACCGCCACCTTCGGCTTCGCCTGGCTGGCCGTGGTGATCGTGCCCTTTTTCCTGATGCGCACGCCCGAGCCGGTGGCCTTCGATGAGATTGCCGACGGCAAGGAAGGCATCTACCACCCGAAGCGCGCGGGCCGCGTGGTCAACGGCGCGGAGGTCTATGCGGCGAACGGCTGCTACCACTGCCATACCCAGCTCATCCGCCCGACCTATGCCGGCAACGACCTGGGCCGCCCGGATTGGGCCGGTCTCAAGACCGATGAAGAGCGCGGCGATACCCGCCGGGAGTCGAATGTCTTCGACTACCAGGGCGAGAAGTTCGCGCAGATCGGCCTGAACCGCCTGGGCCCGGATCTCTCGAATTTCGGCCGCCGCGTCGAGGCGCTCTACGCGAAGGAATCCGATCCGCAGGCGTGGGTGCTCATGCATCTCTACGATCCGCGTGCGGACCCGAGCCGCCCGACCTCCACCTGCCCCTCCGTCCGTTTCCTCTTCGCTGAGAAGGACGTGGAAGGCCAGATGCCGGCCGCCGCCCTGCCGGTGCAGGCGCCGGAAGGCAAGGCGGTGGTCCCGGGTCCGGAGGCGCTGGCATTGGCGGATTACCTTCTCTCCCTGAAGCGGGACGATGTCGTCCCGGCCTCCATGAGCCATGCGCCGCCGGCCAAACCGGCCGAAGCGAAGCCCGCCGCCGCCCCGCAAGGTTGAACCGAATTTCCCTTTTCCGATGATCGATCCTTCCAAGCCCGACCTCGAGGAATCGGTGAACGTCACCGAGACGCACGAGCGCGTCCTCCGCGGTGCCGCCGCGGCCTCCCGCGAGAACAAGCTCAGCGAAAACGGCGCCGAGCCGGTCTCGCTCTGGGTCACGGCGCTTTGCTTCATCCCGGTGCTGGCCGCGGGCTGGACCCTGGGCAATGCCGGCACCCTTTTCTCCTACAAGGACACCGTGAAGGAAGGCTACGTGCGCCTGATCCCGGACGACGGCGAGGGCGGAGCCATCCCGCCGAAGCCCGCGGTGGAAGCCTACATGGCGAAGGGTGCCAAACTCTACAGCAAATGCTCCGGCTGCCACGGCCCGGACGGCAAGGGCGACGGGGCGAACTACCCCTCCCTGGCTGATTCGGCCTGGGTGCACGGCGAGACCGAGCGCCTCGCCATGGTGATCCTGAACGGCCTGAGCGGCCCGACCTCCAGCGGCAAGACCTACGGGGTGATGCCCGCCCAGGGTGCCGGCATGAGCGGGGAGGACCTGGCCTGCCTCATGACCTACCTCCGGAACAACTTCGGCACGAAGACCGGCGACGTAGTGACCCGGGAAATGGGCGTCGCCGCCCTTGAGATCTCGAACAACCGCGCGAAGGCGGGTGCTCCGGTCACCGCCGACGAACTGGCCGCGGACCACGCCAAGAACCTGCCGGGCGAAGTGCTCGACCCGCAGACGATGCTCGACCCGATGACCCTTGAACCGGCGGAAGCCAAGTAACTTCAGCCCCAACTTTTTTCCAACGCATGAGCGCCCACGCCGCCACTGCCGACCACCACGGTCACGACGACCATCATCACCACGATCCGGGCTTCCTGCGGAAGTACCTGTTCTCGACCGACCACAAGACCATCGGGATCCAGTACGGCCTCACGGCCATGGTCTTCCTGGCCTTCGGCTTCTACCTGATGATGGTGATGCGCTGGAGCATCGCCTACCCGCACCAGCCGCT
>CBFGVD010000267.1:0-5362 GCA_965651965.1 uncultured Verrucomicrobiaceae bacterium
TCACCCGGTGGCGGGTGCGCAGGTTTTGCGACACCCGCGGGCGGCGGATGTCCAGATAGCGGTAGCGCATCCGCAGGTCTTCGTTGGAAAGTTCCTTGTCGAGCTGGAAGGGCAGCACGTCCGCCTTGTTCACCACCGTCAGCTTGGTAGCCACCACCTCGATTTCGCCGGTGCCGATCTTGTCGTTCACCGTGCCTTCCAAGCGCTTCGCCACGGTGCCGGTTACCTGCACCACGTCCTCGTCGCGCAGCTTGTGGCTCGCCGCGGCGGCCTCCGCGTTCTCTTCCGGGCGGAAGACCGCCTGCGTCACGCCCTCGCGATCCCGCAAATCCACGAAGATCACCCCGTGGTGGTCGCGCACGGTATTCACCCAGCCGATCAAGGTGACGGTTTCACCGATATGGGTGGAGCGGAGTTCGTTGCAGTGATGTGTGCGCATGGCCGGGGAAGTTTGGACCGGGATGAATAGGATGGATGAGATGAAAGGCAGGATAGCTTGTCAGCGGAGGGGGTGGACCCGCTTCACTTCCACCTTCGGGTTGCCGAAATTGAGGATGAGTCCGAGGGAAAGCTTGGTCGCTTTCAGATAGCTGAGCATTTGGGCCAGTTCCCGATCGGAAATGAATTTGATGGTCTTGGTATCGACGATGATCCTGTCGAAAACGATCAGGTCCGGAATCAGCGTGTCGATTTCGGTGTCTTTGTAGAAGAGAGGAAAGCTCTTCTGCCGGTCGCAGGGGATGGCGCGGAACTGGAATTCCCGGATCATCGCGCGTTCGTAGGCTTTCTCGCGAAAACCGCAGCCGACCTCGTTCATCACCTCGTAGGCGATGCCGATGATCGTCGCGGTTTGTTCATCCAAGCTCATATCCCATCCATCCTATCCATCCTATCCATCCTGGTCCGGATCTTCACGCCAGCAGCGGCCCGTCGGGTTCCTTGAGGCGGTCTTTCAGCCAGTCGGCAAGTCCCAGCACGTGACAGTTTTCCTCCATGCGGGAGGAGAGGACCTTGAGCTTCAGCTCGGGAAGCTCGCTGCCGATCACGAGCGCGAACCTCGCCCCGCTCTTCTCGGCGCTTTGGAACTGCTTGTTCACTTTCGCCGGGGCGAAGGGCAGGTCGCAGGAAATGCCCGCGTTCCGAAGTTCGCTCAGGATCTCCAGGGCTTCGGCCCGCTTGGAGTCGTCCGCGAGCACCAGGTAAACGTCGCAGGCCGCGGCATTCCGCTGCATCCAGGCGGACATCAGCAGGTCGGCGTTCGCCGTTTCCTCGATCAGGTTGCGGATCACGTAGTCGCCCATCGCGAAGCCCGTGGCGGGCATTGCCACCGCTCCGTCGGAAATCGTTTCCACCAGCGTGTCGTAGCGGCCGCCGCCGGCCACCGCGCGCATCGATTTCCTCGAATCGAAGACTTCGAAAACGACCCCGGTGTAGTAGGCCAGCCCGCGCACGATCGAGAGGTCCAGCGAGAGGAATTCGCCCATGCCGCGGGCCGTCAGTTCCGCGCGGATCGTCTCGAAGGCCGCGGAGGCATTTTCCGGATTCGCAATGAAGGTCGTCACCTCGTCCGTCGTCAGGCCCAGCGCGGCGAGCTTCTGTTCCGTCGCCTCCGGCTTCTCGCGCTCGAGCTTGTCGATGATCTGGAGGAAATCCGGGATGCTTTCTTCCTTCACCCCGCGCTTCGCCGCGAAGTCCAGCCAGGCCTGCCGGTCGGACACGCGCACCACGAAGTCCCCCGGCCCGAAGCCGAAAGCCAGCATGGTGTCGATCGACAGCGCGATCAGCTCCGCATCGGCGGCCGGCCCGGCTTCGCCGAGGATGTCCACGTTGAACTGGAAGAACTCCCGTCCGCGGCCCTTCTGCGGTTTTTCGTAGCGGAAGCACTGGCCGATCTCGAACCACTTCAGCGGCTTCGGGAAATCCCGCTGGTGCTGTGCCACCAGGCGCGCCAGGGAGGCGGTCACCTCCGGCCGCAGGGTCACGTCCCGCCCGCCCTGGTCCTCGAAGCGGAAGAGCTGCGAGGAAAGCTCCCCGCCGGATTTTTTCAGATACAGCCCGGTATCCTCCAGCAGCGGGGTCTCATACTCCACGAAGCCGTAGCGCCGTGCGACCGAGCGCCAGGTCTCGAACAAATAGTTTCGGGCCGCGGTATCTTTCGGGAGAAAGTCGCGGAATCCGGGAAGTGCTTGGAAACGAGTCCCTGCCATGAGCGGGCGGCGAGGATGCACGGCAAATCCCGCATTTCAAGGGCAGAAGCAGAGGGGGGAGTTTGCTGGTTTTCAGCATCAGCCGGGAATCCGTGATTCCGCCTCTTTGCCCGGTTTTCTGGTCTTTCGAGGAAAACTGAAAACTGAAAACTAGCAAACTCGCAATCTCTGGCCGCATCGTTCGCACGTCCGCCATGCTCCGCACCCTCCGCGCCGTAGATTTCCGCTGTTTTTCCGGCCTTTCGCTGGAGATTCCGGCCGGGGGCGCGATTTTTACCGGGGACAATGCCCAGGGGAAAACCTCCATCCTGGAGGCGGTGTGCATGCTCGTGCGCCTGCACTCGCCCCGCACCCGCCGCATGCCCGCGCTGACGCGGATCGGCAGCGGCAGCGGCTTCGGCATCGCCGGGGAGGCATGGGGGATCGAGCGCCGCATCCGCTGGCAGGGCGGCCTGGAGCTTGCGGTGGAGGGGGAAGTCCGGGAAGGGCTGGGAGCTTATCTCGCGGATGGCGGACTGCTGGTTTGGATGGGAAACGAGGATTTGGAATTGGTGCGCGGTCCTGCGGAGGGCCGTCGCCGCTACCTGGATTTCATCGGCTCCCAGGTGGAGCCCGGTTACCGCACGGCCCTGGCCCGCTATCGCCGCGCGCTGAAGGCGAAGAACCTGCTCCTGAAAGATCCGCGCCCGCGGGAAGAGGAAATCCGCTCTTACGAGGAGGTCATGATCGCCGCCGGATCTTTCCTCATGGAAGCCCGGGCGCGGGCCGTCGCCTTGCTGGGTCCGCGGGCCGCCGCCTCCCAGAAGCAGGTCAGCGGCAGGGACGAAACGCTCGGTCTCGAGTACCGCCCCGCCGGCGGCTCCGACCTGCGCTCCGCCCTGGAGCAGGCCCGCGAACGGGAAAGACGCCAGCGCCAGAGCTTCGTAGGCCCGCATCGCGACGACCTGATGCTCTCCGTGAACGGGCTCTCCGCCGCCGAATTTGCCAGCGAAGGCCAGCAGCGTACCGCCGCGCTCGCCCTGAAGCTGGCCCAGGGCCGGGCACTTGCCGATGCCCGCGGCAGCCTGCCGGTCTATCTCATCGACGACATCTTCGGCGAACTCGATCCGGGCAGGCGGAATGCCGTGCTGCATGCCCTCCCGGCCGAGGCGCAGAAATGGATCACCACCACCCATCTCGGCTGGCTGGCTGAGTCCGGAGACCTGGCGGGATTCGCCCGTTTCACGGTGAGAGCCGGGGCGATCGAGCCGCCGGGTGCGGAATGAGCGCGGGGCGGATTTGCACCTTGGGCCGAGAGCAGGCTTTGCAATTTGCATCGCGCCGCCTCCCCCGAATCCTGAGGATGCCCGGAATAGCGGGGACCGTCGTATTGGAACGGCTTTTGCGAAAAGATGGAGAGCCGCGCGGTTTCCGCGGCATAGACTCATTTCCCGCTTTCCGATGTTCCGGCTCCTTCCCTGGAAATTTTTCGTCAAACATGCCGCCCGCCGCTACGGAGTGTTGGATCCCGCCATGCTTCTCGCGAAAATGCGCAGTTTCGCGCAGCCCTCCGAGGTGGCGGAGCCGCTCGAATTGCTGCGCGCGGGCATCGTCTTCCATGCCCGCGGCCTCGTGAATGCGAAGGCGATCCAGCATAATCTCGATTGGGTTTGGCCCTACTGGGTGGAGCGCCAGTTCAATCCGGAGGATCCTTCTTTCGTCCCCCGCGCCTTTTCCTTCAGCCATATCAATCTCACCCACCGGAATTGGACCGCCGTGGGCTTGCCCGGGGTGGGTGCCTATCCTCTGGTCGATCCCCGCGGCCTGGTGACCCCGCTCCACGACGGCTGGTCCCTGGATTTCTGGATCATCACGGAGAGCCGCCGCCGCCTCTTGCCCGGCAAGCTGGGGGACGAAGCCGTGCGGCAGCGCCTGCACCTGGAGCCCGAGCTCGCGGTGGCCACCTGCCTGGAGGTCCCGGGACTCCGGCTCGATCTGGAGACCCGCATGAGTGCCCGGACCGATTCCCCCCCGGAAGCCTGCACCCGGGTCCGCGCCAGCTCGGATGAAGACGGTTGGCTGGTGGTGGCGGTGCGTCCCTACAACCCGGAGGGCATCCAGTTCATCCACCACCTGGCTTTCGATCCCGCGGGAAAATGCTTCCGCGTGAACGGGGAAGCCACCGTCAAGCTGGGCGAAGCGCCGGATTCGCTGCGGCTGGCCCACTATGCGGAGGGGGATGTCTATCTGGACCTGCCCGGCAGCAGCACCGAGCGGGAGGTGAAATGCGAGGTCGGCATGGCCACCGGGGCGGCGCTTTTCCGCATCCATGCCGGACGCCCCCGGGAACTCTCCATTTCCGCGGACCTGGAACGGGACCTCAAAGCCCTGCCCGCCGCGGCACGGGATGCCGGGACAAGCTGGCACCACGCCCTCGGCGGCACGGCGAAGCTCCATATCCCGGATGCGCGGATGCAGTTTCTGTACGATGCGGCGGTGCGCACCGTGCTCCTGCTCTCCGCGGACGAACTCGTCCCCGGCCCCTATACCTACCGCCGTTTCTGGTTCCGGGATGCCTGCCTGATGCTGCACCCGCTGATCGCCATCGGCCTGGTGGAGCGGGCGAACCGGATCATCGCGGGCTTCCCCGCGCGCCAGACGGTCGCGGGCTATTTCCTCTCCCAGGAGGGCGAGTGGGACTCGAACGGGCAGGTGCTCTGGATCGTGGCCCGCCACGCGGAAATGACCGGCGCAAGCCCCTCCGCCGAAATGAACCACGCCTTGCACAAGGGCATGCGCTGGCTGGCGCGGAAGCGCCTCGGCGCGGACAAGATCCCCGGCACCAAGGGCTTGCTTCCGGCGGGCTTCAGCGCCGAGCACCTCGGCCCGAACGACTACTACTATTGGGACGACTTCTGGGCCTGGGGCGGGCTCCGCGCGGTTGCGAAACTCTGGCGCAGGAGCGGGGACGAGGACGCCGCGCGCGAGGCGGAAACCCTGGCCGCGGAGTATGCGCGGGATATCGAGGCGAGCATCGCCGCTATTCCCGGGAAACGCTCCCTGGGCGGCATCCCTGCCGCGCCGGGCAGGCGCATGGATGCGGGCGCGATCGGCTCCATGGTGGCGGATTATCCCCTCCAGCTCTATCCGCCCGGCGAGCTCCGCCTGGCGAGGAC
>CBFGVD010000268.1:0-5355 GCA_965651965.1 uncultured Verrucomicrobiaceae bacterium
CGCGGACGAGATCGACATGGTGATCAACCGCGGAGCCTTTCTGGCGGGGGAGCACGAGCGGGTGCAGGACGAGATTTCCCAAGTGCTGGAAGCCTGCGGCACCGCGACGCTGAAGGTGATCCTGGAAACCAGCGAACTGGAAACCTACGACAACATCCGCGCGGCTTCCTTCCTGGCCATGCGGGTGCTGCGGCCGGGCGATTTCATCAAGACGAGCACCGGCAAAACTCCGGGCAATGCCACCCTGGGCAACAATCAGGTGATGATCGAAGCGATCCGCGATTTTTACCTCGCGACAGGCACGGAGATCGCAATGAAGCCCGCGGGCGGCATCCGCACGGCGAAGCAGGCGCTGCAATTCCTGATCGCGGTGAAGGAGACGCTCGGGGATGCATGGCTGAACCATGCGCGCTACCGTTTCGGCGCGTCCTCGCTCTTGAACGATCTTTTGAGGCAATTGGAAACCCGGAGGACAGGGGCTTACCAGGCATCCTGGAAGTTCAGCGAGGACTCCACGGGATATTGACAGCACCACAAGCCCGCCGCCCGAACCACGATCATGGCCGCAAAGAAAACGACGCGCCCGCGCGAACTCCTCTTCGGAGACCTGTGGGAATACGACCCCGCGCCGGAGACGGCGGAGCCGCACATTGCGGACCGCTACGGGCTTTTCATCGGCGGGAAGTTCACCGCGCCGAAAACGAGGAAATACTTCGGTTCCATCAGCCCGCGGGACGGGACGAAGCTATGCGAGATCGCGCTGGCGGGAGCGGCGGATGTGGATGCGGCCTACGCCGCGGCGGCGAAGACATTCCCGGCATGGAGCAAGCTGCCGGGGAAAGAGCGCGGGAAGTATCTCTTCCGGATCGCGCGGCTGCTCCAGGACCGCGCGCGGGAATTCGCGGTGGCGGAGACGCTGGATGGAGGGAAGCCGATCAAGGAATCGCGCGATTTCGATCTGCCGATGGCGGCGGCGCATTTTTTCTACCATGCCGGTTGGGCGGACAAGCTGGCCTATGTGGCGGCGGGAAGAAGCCTCGCGCCGCTGGGTGTCGCGGGGCAGGTGATCCCGTGGAATTTCCCGCTGCTGATGCTGGCATGGAAAATCGCCCCGGCCCTGGCGACGGGGAACACGGTGGTGCTCAAGCCGGCGGAGACCACTTCCGTCACGGCGCTGAAGTTCGCCGGCATCCTGCAGGACGCGGGCCTGCCGCCGGGCGTGGTGAACATCGTGACCGGACCCGGCGAAACGGGCGCCGCGGTGGCGAGGCATCCCGCCGCGGCGAAGATCGCCTTCACGGGCTCGACCGAGGTGGGCAAGCAGATCCAGCGGGCTCTGGCGGGTACCGGGAAAAAGCTGTCCCTGGAGCTGGGCGGCAAGGCGGCGAACATCGTCTTCGAGGATGCTCCGCTGGACCAGGCGGTGGAGGGCATCGTGAACGGGATCTTTTTCAACCAGGGGCACGTCTGCTGTGCCGGCTCCCGCCTGCTGGTGCAGGAGGGCGTGGCGGACCTGGTGGTCGCGAAGCTCAAGCGGCGCATGCAGGTGCTCCGCACCGGCGACCCGATGGACAAGAACACGGACATCGGCGCGATCCACTCCGCGGAGCAACTCGCGAAGATCCGGGAGCTGGTGGAGAGCGGGGTGCAGGAGGGAGCCGAGCTTCATCAGCCGGCCTGCAAGCTGCCTGCCGAGGGCTACTATTTCCCGCCCGCGCTTTTCACGCATGTCTCGCAAAGCCACCGGATCGCCCGGGAGGAAATCTTCGGGCCGGTGCTTTCCGTTCTGACTTTCCGCACGCCGGAAGAAGCGGTCGAGAAGGCGAACAACACCCCCTACGGCCTGAGCGCCGGGGTCTGGACGGACAAGGGCAGCCGCATCCTGAAGATGGCCGCGGAGCTGAAGGCCGGGGTGGTGTGGGCGAATACCTATAACAAATTCGACCCCTCGTCCCCCTTCGGCGGCTACAAGGAATCCGGCTTTGGCCGGGAAGGCGGGCGGCAGGGGTTGCTGGAATACGCGGAGCTTGTCTGAACGAGTGCCAAGTGATCAGTCATCAGTGATCAGAAGCCTCTTGATAACCTCGCTTCTCGGAGATCCAGCCACTGATCACTGATCACTGATTACTCGGCACTTCGGAATCTTTCCCATGAACCTCAAGATCACCAAGACCCCCAAGTGCTACGTCGGCGGGGCTTTCGTCCGCTCCGAGTCCGGGCAGGTCTATTCCTTGAACGATGCGAAGGGGGCCTTCTTCGCCAACATCCCGCTCTGCACGCGGAAGGATCTGCGCAACGCGGTGGAAGCCGCGGCGAAGGCCGGGGCCGCCTGGGCAAAACGCACGCCTTACAACCGCGCGCAGATCCTTTACCGCCTGGCGGAGATGCTGGAGGCGCGATCCGCTGAAATGGCCGCTGCCATCGCCTTGGACAGCGGCAAGCATGCTGCGGCGGCGAAGGAGGTTGCCGCGACCATCGACCGGATCGTCCACTACGCGGGCTGGGCGGACAAATACGAGCAGGTGCTCGGCAGCGTGAACCCGGTGGCTTCCCCTCATTTCAATTTCACGGTCACGGAACCGGCCGGGGTCGTCGGTATCCTGGCACCGGAGGAGGCTCCGCTGCTGGCGCTGATGACATTCATCCTGCCCGCCATCACCGCGGGGAATGCCGTGGTCGCGCTTGCTTCCCGGCGTGCGCCGTATCCGGCGATCCTTTTGGGGGAAATCCTGGCCACCAGCGACCTGCCCGGCGGAGTGGTCAACCTGCTGACGGGCGACCGAAGGGACCTGCTGCCCACCTTCGCCACGCACGAACAGATCCGGATGCTGGCGGGAACGGCGGAAGCAAGAGAGGCGGTCTTGCTCGAAGAGGGTGCCGCGCAAAGCGTGAAGCGTGTGAAACTGCACGCGGCGGACATGGACTGGCATGCCGGGAGCCATGAATCGCCGTGGGCCATCGCGGACTTTACGGAAGCGAAAACCGTGTGGCATCCGGCGGGAAGCTGAGCTTGCGGTTCATCCGGCGATACGCGGGCGGGCAACGCGCCAGAAGGTGACTGTTTTGTTTCCAATTCACTTTCCTGGAAACAAAGGGGGCAATGGTATGCGGTGCTTTTCCCCCCGATATGATCAAACCTCTCCTTTGCGCGGCTGCGGCCGCCACCCTCCTTGCAAGCTCCTCCCAAGCCGCCATCGTCATCACCGAGTGGATGTATTCCGGGGACGAGTTCATCGAATTCACCAATACCGGCAGCACCGCGGTGGATTTCACCGGCTGGAGCTACGATGACAGCACCCGCACGCCGGGGCAGGTATCGCTCTCCGCCTTCGGCAGCGTGCAGCCCGGGCAATCGGTGATCCTCGCCGAATCGGACGAAGCCGCCTTCCGGACGGAATGGAGCCTCGACGCCGCCGTCGTCGTCATCGGGAGCAATGCCGACAACCTCGGGCGCGGGGACGAGATCAATCTCTACGACGCATCCTCGAACCTGGTGGACCGCCTCACCTACGACGACCAGAATCTCGGCGGCCCGCGCACCCAGAATGCCAGCGGCATCACCGATCCCGCGAACTACGGCGCGAACGACGTGACACAGTGGGTGCTTTCCGAAAGCGGGACGGGCCTGGCCTACACCTCGAACGGCGGCTTCGTCGGCAGCCCGGGCCTCGCCGCGGTTCCGGAACCCTCCGCCGCCGTGCTGGCCGGGCTCGCGGGCCTGGCCTTCGGCATCCGCCGCCGCAGGATCTGATCCGCGGCATCACGTCTCCCTCAGCGCCGCGGCGATGGGCAATCGCGCGGCGCGGATGGCGGGGAAGAGCCCGCCGAGAAGGCCGAGTGCAATCGACCAGACAATCGCCTGGACGAGGAGCATCGGAGTGACGGCGAAGGAAAAAGTGACCTGGCTGAAAGTCGCCCAATTCAGGGTCGAAGCCTGGTAGCCGTCGAAGGCGAGCCATGCCGCTCCCGCCCCAACCATGCCGCCGATCAAGGAAAGGACCACCGATTCCGCGAGGACGGAAATCACCACCGGCCCCACGCCGAAACCGAGCGCGCGCAAGGTGGAGATTTCCCGGGTGCGGGAGGAAACCGCGCCGTACATCGTATTCAAAGCCCCGAAGAGAGCGCCGCAGGCCATGAGCACCGCGATGCTCACGCCGATCTGCCGGATAAAGTCGCTGACCATGGTGGTCTGGGCCGCGTAGAATTCGCTGAGACGCTCGACCTTCGTCTTGAGCTGCGGGTTCAGCGAGAGCGCGTCCTTGAATTGCTTGAAGGACCCGGGGCTATTGAGCTTGGCATAGACGGATTGGAAGGTATCGCCGCGCTTGTAAGCGGGCTGGAGCACGGAGGCATCCGTCCAGATTTCCGACTCCGCGATGCCGCCTCCGGCGGTGAAGATCCCGGTCACCTGCCAGACGTTCGGGCCGATCTCGATGGAACTCCCGACATCCAGCCCCGCGAAAGCGCGCGCGGCTCCGGCCCCGACGATGACCTCGTTTTTGCCCGGCTCGAAAAAACGGCCTTCCCGCATCACGATATTGCCGCGGACCTCATAGGCATTCTCGCCGACTCCGCGGAGCGGGACGTTGGCCGCCGTGCCGGTCGAGCGCTTGGGGAGATCGATGATGACGAAGAGCGCCGCGGAAGTCAGCGGGCCGCGCGGGCCGCGGGCGATCCCCGGGGCGTCGGAAATCACGCGCGTTTCATCCCGGGAGAGCCCGCTGTTCATCTCCGAATCCGAGCCGCTGCGCAGGACCACGGCCACGTCCGGCGCGCCGGTGGCCGTCACGGATTTCTTGAATCCCTCCGCGATGGCAAGCACCGCGGTGAGCACCAGCACCACGCCGGCGATGCCGAATGCCGCGGACAGCGCCGAGCCCTTCCGCTCGGGAATCGCGCGGAGATTGAAGAGGGAGATGGAAAGGATCTGGGTGAGCCAGTTCATGGGAAAGCGACCATTGATCCGTGATCGGCGCGGGGGTTCTTTAGTTCCTTCTCAGGGCGGTGGCGATCTGGAGGCGCATTGCCTGGACGGCGGGGATGGCACCGGCAACGAGGCCGAGGGCGAGGGCGGCCAAGACGCCGAGAAGCAGATCGCGATGGGGCAGATTGAAGGAAGGCAGCGTGGACGCAAAGGGATTCGCGGCCGAAACCGCGGCGGCGATGCCGAGCCCCAGCAAGCCGCCGATCAGCGCGATGGCGCAGGACTCCGCAAGGACCAGGGCCAGCACGAGCCCGTTGTTGAAGCCCATGGCCTTCAGCACGCCAATTTCCTCCGTCCGCTCCCGGACGGATTGGGCCATGGTGTTGCCGGCCACGAGGAGGATGGTGAAGAATACGGCGCTGAGGATG
>CBFGVD010000269.1:0-5355 GCA_965651965.1 uncultured Verrucomicrobiaceae bacterium
AGGAGATCTCCGCGACCACCGGGCGGTGGTCCGAGCCCAGGTCGGGTCCGGTCCAGCGGGTCCGGCAAGAGGCGGTCTCGGGGCGG
The DNA here is from genome assembly GCA_965651965.1 of uncultured Verrucomicrobiaceae bacterium. GTDB lineage: Bacteria > Verrucomicrobiota > Verrucomicrobiia > Verrucomicrobiales > Akkermansiaceae > Haloferula. The sequence continues at coordinate 87 of CBFGVD010000269.1, forward strand.
TCCCGCGGGCCGCGGTAGAGCACATGGTCGATCGGGATGGCCAGCACCGGGTTGCCGCGCATCCAGGTGGGGGAGACGGAGTGGCCGCGCAGGCCGGCATCCGCCAGGGGCTTCATGGCGTGGCTCCAGGGCGTGGCGTTCAAATCTCCCGCCACCAGCACCGGGCCGTTTTCCGGGCGCACCTGCTCCGCGATCACCCGCAGGAAGACATCCCGCTCCGCCGCCCAAAAGGCATTCCCCGGCGGGACCGGATGCGCCCCAAGGAACGTGAACTCCCCCCCGGGTCCCTGCAGCCGCGCCTTGAGCAGGGGCAGGCCCAGTTTTCCGCAGGGGATGATCTCGCGGGAGAGCAGCGGCAGTTTCGAGTAAAAGGCGAACCCGAAATTCCCCTCCACGGGGAAGTCGATGAAATGAGGATGGCTTTCTTTCAGCGGCGCCAGCGCGGCGGCCCATTCCTCATTGACCTCGGGCAGGAAGATCAGATCGGGGTCGGTCGCGCGGATCCACTCCACCGTCTCCGCGCGGCGGGTGTTCGCCGTCAGGACATTGAAGGTGGCGCAGCGCAGCGGCGCGGCATCGGGCGGAGGGGCGGGGGAGGGCAGGAGCAGCGGGGCGATCCGCGCCAGGGGGATCATGAGGAGCAAGCCCGCCGGCACGGCCAGACGCCATGCCTTCAGGCCCAGCAGCACCGCGGTGCAGACCGCCAGCACGGCCGCGTATTGGAGCTGGAAGTGATTCAACAGATCGAGTTGCCAGCGGGAGCCGCCCAGCCACCCGGCGAGGGGGAAGAAGGCGGCAAGCACGGCGATCCGCAGCAGGAAGACGCGGGGCTTCGGAAAGAGAAAGGAGCGGAAGGAGGTGTTCGCCATGCGTGCGGCACGATGCTGGGAAGGATGGCCGCGGGAGATCAATGAAAGTTCATCGGGAGGAGCCTTGTGCCGGTCACGGAGGGCTTGCCCGGGGGGAGTCCCGCCCGCTAGGACAGCGTGCGTAATGAGCGACGTCGTTCTTCTTTTCTCAGGTCAGGGCGCCCAGAAGGTGGGCATGGGCAAGGATTTCCACGAGGCATCCGCCACCGCCCGCGGGATCTTCCGGCAGGCGGACGAGGCCCTGGGCTTCGATCTTTCCCGCGTGATGTTCGAAGGGCCTGAAGAGGCGCTGACCCGCACTTCCCGCTGCCAACCGGCGCTCTACGTGCACGGGCTGGCGGCCCTGGCCCTGCTGAAGGAACGCTGCCCCGGACTGCACCCCGTGGCGGCCGCGGGTTTGTCGCTGGGGGAATTCACCGCCCACGCGGCGGCCGGTACCTTTTCCTTCGGCGCGGGGTTGAGGACGGTGGCCCTGCGCGGGCTCTTCATGGAAGAAGCCTGCCAGGCGACGGAAGGCGCGATGGCTGCGATGATCGGCGGCGAGGAGGAAGCCGTGAAGGCGCTGGCGGCGGAGTGCGGGGTGGATGTGGCGAATTTCAACGCCCCCGGGCAGATCGTGCTCTCCGGCACCGTCGCGGGCATTGATGCCGCGGTGGATAAGGCGCGCGATCACGGGATCCGCCGCGCGATCAAGCTGAACGTGGCCGGGGCCTACCACAGCCGCCTGATGCAGAGCGCGCAGGAGAAGCTGGCCGCGGAACTGGCCGGGCTGGAGATGCAGCAACCGGAGCTGCCGGTGGTGTGCAATTTCGGTGCCGGGATCGTTTCCCGGCCCGCGGAGATCCGCACGATGCTGGAGAAGCAGGTCACGGGATCGGTGCGCTGGACGGAATCCATCCGCCTGCTGGCGGAGCAGGGGCACCGCACTTTCGTGGAGCTCGGCCCCGGCAAGGTACTGGCCGGGCTGGTGGCGAAGATCGAGAAAGATGCGACGGTCCATTCCATCGAGGACATGCCCTCCCTGGAAGCAGCCTGCGAGGCGCTGGGGTGAGCTGTCGCGGCAAGCCGCGGGCGTTTCCACGCCGGTGTCATGAGGCGGGCGGGCTTGCTGCCAAAAGCCCGTCCCGCGTGCGGCGGTGCCGCCATCGCATGTCTCCGCCGCGGCGGGAAAAAACGGGCTCCCGCAAGGGGTGAAAAAGATCGAGAAAAAGTGAAAATTGATGTTGCACGGTACGGGGCACGTCCCTAGCTTCCGCGCACGCCGCAAGGCGCACTTACTACCACAGTGGAGCGGTAGTTCAGTTGGTTAGAATGCCGCCCTGTCACGGCGGAGGTCGCGGGTTCGAGTCCCGTCCGCTCCGCCACTCTTTTCTCAGGAAGAGTGGCTGAAACAACCGCCCGGAAGGGCGGTTTTTTCGTGGCCGGGTGGTCCCCACGCGATCGCGTGATATACCCCCGTTGACGGGAAATCCCTATCGGATAGGATCGGCGCGCCCCCGCCCCCCCTTGCATGAAGATTTTGGTCCACGATTACGCTGGCCATGCGTTTCCGCCGTCCCTGAGCCGCGCGCTCGCCGCGCGCGGGCACGAGGTGGTGCACGCTTTCGCCAGCAGCCTGCAAACGCCGCGCGGGGAATTGCAGCGGAACGGGGAGGATGCGCCGACGCTGGAATTCCGCGAAATCCCGATGGACCCGGAATATCCGCGCTACAAGTACTCCTTCCGCAGGCGGCGGAGCATGGAGATCCGCTACGGTCATGCCGCGGCGGAGCTGGTCCGCACGTGGCGCCCGGATGCCGTGCTCTCCGGGAATACGCCCACGGAGACGCAGGAGCCGATCACCCGCGCGACGGTGGAGAGCGGCGGGCGTTTCTACTACTGGGTGCAGGATTTCTACAGCCTGGCGGTGGACAAGCTGTTGAGGAAGAAGATCCCGGTGGCGGGAGGGTTGATCGGCGCGTGGTACCGCCTGCTGGACCAGCGCCAATTCCGCCGCAGCAGCGGGATCGTGACGATCACGGAAGATTTCACGCCGATCCTGACGCGGGAATTCGGGGTCGATCCCGGGCGCGTCTCGGTGGTGCCGAATTGGGCGGTCATCGAGGACCTGCCCGTGCTGCCCAAGGACAATGCCTGGTCGCGGCGCAAGGGCCTGCACGACAAGTTCGTCTTCCTTTATTCCGGGACCATCGGGATGAAGCACAATCCGGCGATGCTGCTGGAACTGGCGAAGCGTTTCGAGGCGGAACCGGACGTTCGGGTGCTGGTGGTTTCCGAAGGGATCGGGGCGGACTGGCTGCGGCGGGAATCCGCCCGGGCCGGGCTGAAGAACCTGCTCCTGCTGCCGTATCAGCCCTTCGCGGAACTGCCGGAACTGCTGGCCACCGGCGACGTGCTGGCCGGCATCCTGGAGCAGGAAGCGGGCGTCTTTTCCGTGCCCTCGAAGACCCTGAGCTATCTTTGCGCCGGGCGGCCCCTGTTGCTGGCGGTGCCGCAGGAGAATCTGGCGGCCCGGATCACGCGGGACAACGGCGCGGGCCTGACCGTGGCCCCGGACGATATGGAGGGCTTCCTGGCTGCGGCCCGGCGGCTATACGAATCCCCGGAGGAAAGGGAGCGTCTGGCGGCGAATGCACGCGCCTATGCCGAGGCGACCTTCCCGATTGAAAAGACGGCGGACGTCTTCGAGGGAATCCTCTCGGCCCGGCACTAGGAGACCTTCTCTCCCGACCTCATGCGCTGCCTCTGGATCACCCGGCAAGACCCGCGCCCCGCGAACAGCGGGGAGCTGATCTACACGCTCGGCCTGCTGGAATCCCTGGCGGCGCGACCGGAGCCGGAGCTGGTGGTGCTGGCGCATGCAGCGGGGAGCCTGCCAAGGAGCACCGGCGGGTCGCCGACGCTCCCTCTGGAAAGGCTGCGCTGGGAGTTGCACGGCAGTATCCCCGGGGGGCGGCTGAAGAGCCTGCTCTCCGTTCTGCCGGGGGATGCCTACCGGCTGGGGAATCCGGTCCAGCGAGAGGCGCTCGCCGGCTTGCTGAAAGAGAGCTGGGACTGGATCCTCATCGACCAAGCAGCCTGCGCCTGGGCTCTCGGAATGATCCCGCCGGGTGCCAAGCTCGCCTACATCGCCCACAACCACGAGGCATCCGTGCGCAAGCAGGTGGCGGCAGACCGCGGCGGCTCCCTGCCGATGCGGCTGGCCTTGCAATGGGACGCGGCGAAGTATGCCCGGATGGAGCGGGCGCTGGCCCGTCGCGCGGATCTCATCTCCGCGATCACGCCGCGGGATGCCGCCGCATTCCGGGCGGAGCATCCGGGTAAGCCGGTGTGCGTGCTGCCGCCCGGCTACGGCGGCGAAGCCGCGCCCGGGCCGCCGCGGGAAATCACCGCGGCGACCCCGCGGCGCGTGGTGCTGGCCGGGGCCTTCGAGTGGCTGGCGAAGCGGCGGAATCTGGAAGCCTTCCTGAAAGCCGCGGCCGGTCCCTTCCAGCGCGCGGGCATCGGCTTCCAGGTGGTGGGAAAGGCGGATCCCGCCTGGTTCGCGAGGCTGGGGAAGCAATATCCCTGGGCATCCTTCGCGGCGAACGTGCCCACCGTATCGCCGTATCTGGACCAAGCCCGGATCGGCCTGATTCCGGAAGCGCTCGGCGGCGGCTTCAAGTTGAAGGCGCTGGATTACATTTTCAGGGGCCTCCCGCTGGCCTCCGTGGAGGCGGCTCTGAGCGGGGTGCCGGTGGACCCGCGTACGGAGGCGATCGCCGCGCCGGACCCGCAATCCCTGGCGGAGGCGGTGGCGGCGAAAATCGACGATCTGGAATTCCTGAACCATGCGGCGGCGCGGGCTCTGGAGGCTTGCCGCGAGGCCTTCCGCTGGGCGGACCGCGGGATCGAGCTGGCGCGGGCTCTGGAGCATCCGGAGGCGTTGCGCTCATGAATGCGGGGAGAAGAGGGGCGGCGGATCGGAAGGCAGGCGTGCTGTTGACAGCGCGGGAGCGGCCCCGGCCGCATTCTCACGAGCGCACCTGCGATGGGCGGCAGGAATGCCGCCCGCCCGCGTCATGGCGCTTGGAAAGCGCCGCTGCAGTCGAGGCGTGCTTCCCTTCGTCCGCCTTCACGAGTCCTTCCATCCATGATAATTCCTCCGCCGACGGCTTTCCGAGCGCCCGCCGATGACCGCCCGTACCGATAGCACCGAGATCCCCGCCACGGCCGCCGCGCCGTGGGTGGAGCGGCTGCTATGGGTTTTCATGATTTCCTTCGCTTTCGATTACCGGGCTTCCCAGGCGCGGGAGGCTTCCGGCGGCGCGGGGATCGACCAGCTTCTCTTCCTGGCCGGGGCGGTCTTTTCCACGGGGGGGATCCTGCTGGCCGGCTGGCGGCACCTGTTGGTAAGGCCG
>CBFGVD010000270.1:0-5354 GCA_965651965.1 uncultured Verrucomicrobiaceae bacterium
CCCGCGTGCGATCGTCCGTGCCAGGACCGGGCCCGAAACCACCGTGCCCGCCGCCGAACTGGACGATCCGGAGCTCTACATGGCGCTTTATGACAGTCCCATCGGCGAGCAGGTGAAAATCGGCTTCCTCACCGATGCGGCCGCGAAGATGCGGGAATGGAAAAATCTCCCCCGCCCGCAATCCCAGGCCCAGTTGATCGCATGGGCGGAAGCGAACCCGCTGGTGGAGGACGCCAGCGTCTCCACCCTGGCGGACAATGTCAGCATCCGTTTCACCGACGGCGATTTCTGCGTCCTTCTGAACAAGCCGCGGGAGGATGGCGATCCGCCGCCGCCCTCCGCCTTCCAGGTCCCCGCGGCGGCACCGGACATCGCGGACTTCCGCCAGAAGGACATCCTTCCCTTGGCCGCCACCGGACTGAGCATCCCCCGGAGCAAAAGCTGCATTGCCGCCTTTTCCCTGGAATCCACCTTTCCGAATTCCGCGCCGACCGTCGCCGGCTGGCTCGATTCCCGCGGCTACGACACGGACATCTTCAGCGCCACCACCGTCACGGACATCCTGAGCTGGTCCACCTCCGTCACGCCGCTGGGAGTGCTCTTCTGGCACGTGCACGGCTGTTCGTACGAGAAGAAAGACGGTTCCGAAGGAGTCGGCCTGGTGACACGGGAATTCGCCAGCAAAGCCCTGAGCGAGGGGCCTTACGAGATCATGCGCAAGACCGGCCAGCTCGGCCTGGCCATCGACGCCCGGGAGACCGTGCCCTACTACGTGATCACCAGCGCTTTCGTGCGGAATCACCTGCGCTTCGCGCCGAATTCCCTGGTGGTGATCGATGCCTGCTTCGGCGGGCATCCCGAGCTCGCGTCCTCCTTCCTGGACTCCGGCGCGGGCTCGTACGCGAGCTGGGACTGGCTATCCGGCCCGGAAAGCGGCACCCCATGCAAGCAACTCTTCGACCGGCTGCTCGGGATGAATGCCCAGGCCCCGGTCTCCGCGGTGAAGGAGCGCTCCTTCACGCTGGACGTGGTGCGGCAATGGATGTCCCGCAAGGGCTACGACTACGATCCCAGCACGAAATTCCCGGATCAAACGCGGCCGAACTCCCGGCTGATGTGGTTCCACCGGACCACGAATCCCGCGCACATGCTGAGGCCCTCCCGCATGCGCATCCTCCAGGAGGGCGCTGGACCCGGCCAGACCTTCTCGAAATACCTGCTGGAGGGCGATTTCGGCGACGATCCCGGTGCGGGCAAGCGCGCGGTGACCTGGGGCGGCAGGCAGCTCGAAATTTTGAGCTGGGATGAACAGGACGGCATCGTCATCCGCATCCCCAAGCCCGTGCCGGTCGGAAACTTCGAGGTCGCCATCAACCGCGAATTCGAGAGCAAGAGCAACGCGGTGCCGATGACGGAATGGACCGTTCCCTTCACCTTCGACCGCCGCGAGCAGGGCTCCCTCCATGCGAACATCACCTTGAAGGTGAAAATCCGGGCCGATATCCACGGAGAACGCTACGAACCGGAGGGTGCCGTCAATTACATCTGGAAGAGCTATTGGAATCTGGACGATTGCTCCGGAAAGCTGAAGGCCAGCGGAAGCTACAGCCCCTCCCAAGAAGTCCGCTACACTTGGAGCGGGGGCTCGGATCTCGTTTCCGTGGATCTCATCCCCGGAGGGGAGCCGCCGCCGAATCTGATCCAGAGCGGCGGGACCTTCACTGGAAACGGCGCGACCATGAATTTCGATCTCTTCGCCGCGGGTCACTTCACCGAGACGATGTTTTGGGACGGCGGATCGGAGGCCTACGAACAGCAGGCGGATTTCTCCGGGGCGGAGTTCTTCGTGCCTCTTCCGACCGTCCGCGGGCCCGCCTACAGTTTCCCGGGAGATACCGAGACCCGCTCCGAGGACACCCGCACGGATACCCTGAGCTGGACGACCACCACGCCGCTGTTTCCGCCTCTGCCGGAGACTCCGCGCTGAATTCCGGACGTCCCCTGCGGGAGGCGGCGGATAGCAGGAAACCCCGGGAAAAATTCCGAAACTTGTTTGAACCCCTCGGCAAAGCGAGTATATTCCACATTGCGACCGGAGGGATAACTTTCCCTCCCCGAAAAAACGAGCGTCTCCCGGGCGTGCTGTCCCGCCGGGAGACGTTTCGTTCGTGTGGGGCATCGCCCCGCCGCCTGAGCCGCTGTGGAAGAGCGGCGCGGGCATATGTTTTTCCCCGCCGGGAGAAATCCCTGCTTCCGGACGCTCCGGATCGGGCGGCTTCCTACGCCGGCGGGGCCGCGAGTGCCAGGCCCAGCGCCGAGATCAAGCGCTGCCGCAGCGGGGCGGCCGTTTGCGCCAGCCGGGCCTGCTCGCCCTCGTATTCCCTGCGGCCTTCCGGCGTTTCGATACGCAGCGGGGGGAAGCCCCACTCGCACAGATCGTAGGGACTGGCCCGCATGTCCAGATCCCGCAGCTCCACCGCCAGAGCGAAGCACTCCAGCAGCAGCTCCGAGCCGGACCAGGGCATCGCCTTGAAGGCCCACTTGTAGAGGTCCATATTCGCATGCACGCAGCCGGGCTGCTCCTGGGCGGCGCGCTCCGCCAGGGTAGGCTGGAGGCGGTTCAGGGGCCGGGCATCCGGGTGGAAGAAGCGGAAGGCATCGAAATGCGAGCAGCGGATCGGCCGGGACTCCACCAGGGCATCGATCTCCGCCTGCGGCAGGCGCAGGGGGGTGCTGGCGGCATGGCGCACCTCCGCACCGCGATAGACCATGGCCCACTCGTGCAGGCCGTGGCAGGAGAAGACCGGCGCGCGATCCCGCGTGGCCGCCAGCAGTTCCCGGATCCAGCGCAGGCGCGCCCGCTCCTTGTCCTCCAGCAGGCCGGGGTCGGCGGAAACGGTGCCGCCTTCCGCGCGGTAAGGGGGCTTGGAAAAAACGGGGGGCAGGGGAGCGGCGGCCTCCAGCGCGATGCCCGCGCCGGGATGCCACTCCTCCAGCTTGGCGAAGGAGAAGGGGTAGTAGGTGAAGAGGAAATCTTCCACCGGGTGCGGCTTCCGCGCGGCGCGGCGCTCCCGCGCGGGGACGGTCCAGCGCCGGGCCCGGGCGCGGTGCCGCTCCGCCCGCGCGAGCCATTCGCGGGCGGTGAGGAATCCGGCGGCGGCGGCATCCATCCCGCGGGGAGGGAAACACGGGCGGCCCGTGCTTGGCCAGCACGGCGAGCGGGGCCGGGGGTGGAAGGAAGCCCGGACTTTGGAACCCGGCATGCATTGACGCGCCCGCGGGTCCGCGCCTAGGCTGGGCGGAGCATTCCCATGAAGCGAAAAAACGCTACGATCCGCCCCGGAGGCGCGCTCCGCTGGTCCACGGCCTGCATTCTGGCAGGGCTGGGCCTCTCCGGCTGCGAGCGCAACTACGTGGCCACGGCCAAAGACCAGGAGATGGCCGAGACGCAAAAGCGGATCGAGGCGCTGGACGCCCAGCGCGCAAAACTGGCAGGCGGGGAAGTGCCGAACGATTTCTTCATCGAGGGCGTGGGCTACTACCACGCCGGGGCGCGGGATTTCTTCCAGCACCCCTACGGCTTCGCCCACCAGGGGAAATGGTACGTGAACGGCGCGTGGCAGGACCGCCCGCCCGCGGTGGAGACGGTGGCCGCCAGCCGCCCCTCCCCGGAGGCGCTGAAAAAAGTGGACGCCGCGCTCCAGCGCGAGCAGCAGCTGATGGCCGGGCAATCCGGCACCGCCCGCTCCGGCGGCCACGGCTTGGGCATGGGAAATGCCCTGCTGATGTACTGGTTGCTGGCGGGGAACCGCGGCGGCTTCACCCCGGGTGCCGGCTTCCGGAGCGCCACCGCCCAGGCCCCCGCGTGGCAGGGAGCGGTGGAGCGCCGGCGCGGCGCCGTGGTAAACCACGCGGCGGCGAATCCCGGCTACCGCCGCATGGTGGAGCAGAGCCGTGCCAGCGGCATGCCCGTGCGCGCGGGGCAATCCGTGCGCGGCGGCTTCGGCTCCGGCCGCAGCGGCGGCGGTTTTTCCTCCGGCGGCTGATGAATACCCCCATCCGCCTGGAAGTCCGGCCGCCGCGGACCGGCTGGCAGGAGCGCGTGGAATCCGCGGGCCTGATCTGGCACGGTGCTGGCGGCGAGCCGTACTGGACGGAGGACCGCAACCTCGTCTTCACCCTGGAAGCCGCGGAGGTGCTGGAAGCCGCCGCCAACGAGCTGCACGCGATGTGTCTGCACGCCTGCGGCGAAATCGTCCGCCGCGGCTGGTGGGAGCGCCTGGCCCTGCCGGAGTCCGCCATCGGCATGGTCCAGACTTCCTGGATGGCCGGGGACCTCTCGCTCTACGGCCGCTTCGACCTCGCCTGGGACGGCACCGGCACGCCGAAGCTGCTGGAATACAATGCCGATACCCCGACTTCCCTGCTGGAAGCCGCCGTGATCCAGTGGCAGTGGCTGGAAGACGTGGCACCGGGAAGCGACCAGCTCAACTCCATCCACGAGGCCCTGGTGGAGCGCTGGGCATCCTTCCCCGGGGCGCTGGTCCATTTCGCCTGCAAGTGGGACCATCTGGAAGACCGCCAGACCATCGCCTACCTCGCGGAAACCGCCGAACAGGCGGGGAAAAACGTGGAGCTCATGGACATGGGCGAAATCGGCTTCTCCGAGAGCGGCCGCTTCACCGACGCGGCGGAGCGCCCGATCGAGCGGCTCTTCAAGCTCTACCCCTGGGAATGGATGGCGGAGGAGCCCTTCTTCGCGGAGATCGGCCAGGAGCGCTCCCGCTTCACCGAACCGGCATGGAAGATGATGCTCTCCAACAAAGGCATCCTGCCCATCCTCTGGGAACTCAATCCCGGGCACCCGCTGCTGCTGCCCGCCGCCACCACGCGGGAGGGCCTGGGTGCCGTGGACCGCTGGGTGGAAAAGCCCTTCTTCGGCCGGGAGGGCAGCGGGGTCAGCCTGCACTCCCGCGGACCCTACCACTCCCCGCCGCCGCTGCCATCCCCGGAGGGACCGCCGGTCTATCAGCAATACGCGCCGCTTTTCCAAACCGGCGGAAAGCACGTCGTATGGGGGCTCTGGATGGTGGGGGACGAATGCCGCGGCCTCTCCGCGCGCGCCGATACCGGCCCCGTGACGGGAAATCTCAGCCGCTTTCTCCCGCACCGCATCGAGGGCTGAAAAAGATTGCGGGAAAGAAGCAAAAAATCCCTTGCGCGGAAGCAATCCGCCGGTAGTCTCGCGGCCCGCGCCGAAAGGTGCGCACCACAAAATCGCGGGATGGAGCAGCCAGGTAGCTCGTCAGGCTCATAACCTGAAGGTCGTAGGTTCAAATCCTACTCCCGCCACC
>CBFGVD010000271.1:0-5332 GCA_965651965.1 uncultured Verrucomicrobiaceae bacterium
CCGGGGCCGCGGGCTTGTAGGTGAGGCTAGCGTAGTAGCTGCCATCCCGCTCGCCGCCGCCCAGATAGGCTCCGATGGCGAGCACGCCGTCCACGCGGTCGAGCGCTCCTTCCGCGATCAAGGTTCCGATGAGTCCGCCCATCGAGCTCCCGACCAGCACGCAGCGGTCGATCTTGCCGTGCTCCTTCTCCACATGATCGCGCAGGGCTTTCAGGTCCAGGATGGCGTCTTCCACGATCCAGCCGTTGCGCCGGTAGCTGGTGGAGGCGATGCCCCAGCCATCTTCCAGCAGGGGCGCGGCGAATTCGTCATCCGTGTCGAAACCGGCGTCGAGGGGCTTGCTTTCCAAGCGGTAGCCGTGGGCCAGCAGAACCAGCTTGCCCTGCCACTTTTCCGGGGTGGCGATCTTGTATTTCGCGCCCTGGATTTCTCCTTCGCCGACGGCGGCGCGGGAAAATCCGGCAAGGAGCACGAAGAGGAGGAGGGAGGAAAGGAATCTCATGCCTCACCCTATCCGCCGGAATCCCGGAAGGAGGAGGAAAAACCGTGCCCTCGCGGTTCCGGGTCACTTCGCCGGGATACGGGTGCGGGCGGTGCGGTAGCCGGGGGCTTCCGCGGTGATTTCCCAGGCCCCGCCGGGCCGGGCGTCGCGCGGTGCCGGGGCGAGTTTCAGGCTGCCCTGCGCGCTGCCGCGGCTTTCAGAAATGCCCTCGGCCAGGCCGAGCACGGCGCGGATGATCGTCTGCCCCTCCGCGTCGGAAACGGCGATCTGCGGGGGCATCGGCACTTCGCCCCAGACCCCGCCGCCGCCGGTTTTCAGCTTCTCGCGCAGGCGCGCCTCCGCTTCGGCGTCGGTGCGGTATTTCATCGCCACGTCCAGGTAGGCGGGGCCCACCGATGTCTTGTCCACCTGGTGGCAGGCGAAGCATTGGCGGGAGACGACCAGTTTTTCGATTTCCGCCGGGAGCTGCGGGCCGCCTGCATCGTGTCCGGTGGGCGGGATGTAGCGCGCCCGCACCAGGATTTTCGCCGGATCCGCCTGCCCTTTCACGGTGAAGGCCAGCTCTTCCCCGAAGCCCAGATGCTCGGGATTCCCGGCCAAGGCGAGCTCCAGCGGCGGCGCGCTTTCCTCCTCCACCAGGGGGATGCGCGCGATGGAAACCGCTCCCTTCGCGTCCGTGGCCACGGCGCGGAGCTCGGAGCCCCCGCCGGGCGCGGCCAGCGTCAGCACCGGGCCGCTGCCGATCTTCCGCTCGCCCGCGCCTTCGGTGAGCCACCAGGCGATGGAGAGCTCGTCCCCGTCCGGGTCGCTGGCGCTCGCGGTGTAGGTGGTGCCCGCGGCGCTGGCGGTGATCTGCGGCGGGCGGTTGCCGTCCGCGGGGCGCATGCGGCGGATGCGGCCGTCGCGGTTGAAATACCAGTCCGTGCCGTATTCCAGCAGCCAGACGGTGCCGTCCGCCGCCATCTCCATGTCCATGGGGTGTTTCAGGTCGCCGGTCAGTTCCTCGAGCGATTCCAGCTTTTCCTCCGCGCCCAGTTTCGCCTTCCAGATCTTCCCCCGGATCCAATCGTAAACGAGCAGGGTATGGTCGTCCTCCTTGCCCAGCAGGTTGTACTTCCGGGCCGGATCATGGTAGAAAACCGGGCCGGCCATCGCATTTCGGCCGCCTTTGCCGAGCTCGGGGAATTCCGGGCTGGGAGAATAGGGATACCAGATGAAGGCGGGATTCGCCGGCGGCAGGTCCGCCAGACCGGTGTTGTGCCTGCCGGGATTCTCCGGTGCGGCGGGATCGGTCATCGGCCCGGGCTGCCGCGTGGCGAAATCGACGATGGCATAAGGCTTGTTGTCCGCGATGACGAAGGGCCAGCCGAAGTTGCCCGCCTTTTTCGCCTGGTTCACCTCGTCGTGGCCCGCGGCACCTTTCGGCCCTTCCTTTCCCGCATCGGGCCCCACCTCGCCCCAGTAGAGGGTCTTCGTTTTCGGGTCGATGGATATGCGGAAGGGATTGCGCAGCCCCATCACGTAGATCTCCGGGCGGGTCTTCGCGGTGCCGGGCGGGAAGAGGTTGCCGGGGGGGATCTCGTAGCCGTCCTCGGTCGGGCGGATGCGCAGGATCTTGCCGCGCAGGTCGTTGGTGTTTCCCGCGCTGCGCATCGCATCGGCGTGATCGCGGCCCTCGCGGTCGTCGATCGGGGCGTAGCCGTCGCTCTCGAAGGGGTTCGTATTGTCCCCCGTGCTCAGGTAGAGCAGCCCGTCCGGGCCGAAGGCGAGCGAGCCGCCATGGTGGCACACGCGGTCCCGGCGGTCGGTGGCCACGTCCAGCAGCACCTTCTCGGAGGCGGGGTCCAGCCTGCCGTCCTTCAGCTCGAAGCGGGAGAGCCGGTTGAGCATCTCCTTCGGGTGGCTGTAGTAAATATAGAGCCGCCGGTTTTTCGCGAAGGCGGGATCGAGCGTGATGCCCAGGATGCCGTCTTCCCGCGCCCAGGGGGAGTCCTTGTCGCTTTCCCGCAGGGCGGTCACCTCCAGGCGGCCGATCTCGAAAACCCCGCCGGTCGCGGGGCGGACGCGCAGGACGCGCCCTTCCCGCTCGACCACGTAGAGATCCCCGTCGGGTGCGAGGGCGATCTCCATGGGATCGCGCAGGGACTCCGCGAAGAAGGAACTTTCGATCTCGGTTGCTTCCGAAATGGCGAACAGGGCGATGAAAGCGGCGGCGCGCATGGGCCGAGCCTACGCCATCGATCAAGAGGGGGTTTCAGCGGTGACAGGATTCGGGAATCGCGGGCTTATTCCCCGAGTTGCTGCCGCCAGGTTTCGGCCAGTTCGGGATCGGAGCGGTCGAGCTCGCGCAGCATGGCTGCCAGGCCGGCGGAGCGGATCTCGGAAGCGGGGAATCCCGCCAGGAGATTCCCCACCGCTTCCGGGTTTTGCGCGGCCCAGCGTTCGAATTGGGCAGCGGCTTCCGCTACCGGCCAGTTTTTCGAAAGTTGCTCGGCGAAGGTATCCAGGCTGCCTTGGTTGCCCCGGGCCACGGAGTCGCAGAAGTTCCCGAATTCCGCGGGCCCCATCCAGGCCTCGCTGCCCACCTTGCTCCAGGAGGCCGCGGCCACCGCAGGGTCCAGATTGCCGAGGTGGGAAACATGGATCATCCAGCCCGCGCGGGCGGCGGCGGCTTGTTCCGGGCTGCTGTCCGGCAGGGAAGAGAGCCATTCGCTCGCGCCTTCCAGCCCGTCGGAGTAGATCTTGTCCAGCACCCCCGCGGTCACGCACTCGGAATATTGGCGGGCATCCAGTCCGCTATTGCCGAGCCACGCCGTGGCGGCCACCGGATCGGTGGCGAGCCAGCCGACGAGCAGCGGCGGGTAGGCATTGGTCCCGCCCAGCAGTTCCGCGTTGCCTCCCACCCATGCCAGGGCCTTTTCGGCATCCGCCGTCGCCCAGCCGGTGACCATGTTCGCCAGATCGTGGAAGTGCCGATCCTGCGGTGCCCGGGCCGACCAGCCGGCCAGCGCCTCCTCGCCGTCCAGCGCTCCCCAGCGCATCGCGAAAGCCGCATATTCGGGCCCGAAGTATTTTCCTTCCCGCTCCAATTGCTTGAAATGCGCATGGATCGCGGGGGCGTCCTCCGCCCGCATTTTTTCTATCAGCAGGCGGAAATCGCGCTGGCGGCGGTGGAAAAGCGAATCGTTCAGGGTGAGTTCCGCCGCCTTCACGAAGGCCGGGTCAGGCTCGCCTGGAGGGGCTTCCCCGCCCATTTTCTCCATCAGTTCGACCAGGCGGATGCTGCGCGGGTCGCTCATGAGGCTGCGGTCCTGCGGACCCTTGCCGCGCCGCTTGGCCTGATCCCGGGCTTTTCCATGTTCCGCGGCGCTTTCTCCGGCGGGCACGGGGTCCGCGCTTCTTTTCAGCGCCTTGAACCAGCCCGCGGCGGCGAGGGAGAATCCCGCGATGCAGAGGATGCCCAAGGTCCGGCGGGATAAGGGAAACATGGCTCGTTGGAATAGTTGATCCCCGTTTGGAAAGTCAACATGAGCCCCGGCCCATCCTGTCATCCCGGCGCGCGCGGGGGGTCTTCTCCCGGACAAGCATTTGCACCCGCGCGAGACTGTGTCCTTTCCCTCCCGCGGGTTCCGGCTATACTGGCGGGAACCCGGCATGGATTTCCCTTTCGCCATCTCAGGACTTCTCGTCGCGGCAGGCCTCTCGGTCTGGTGCCTTTTCCTGCTGCTGGGCTGGCTGATCCGCCGCCGGATGCTGGCGGAGTACGAGCGCCTCGGCGAATCCAGCTCGGAGGAGATGCTCGGCGAACTGGAGTCCGCCTACTCCCCGCGCCAAACCGTCCGGATCGGCACGCAGACGGAATATCTGCCCTTCGTTTTCGAAAGCATCCGCGAGACCGCGGAAAGCGGCTTCGACGACAAGCAGATGCTCTCCCTGCTGGAGCGGATCGAATTCCACCGGCCGGACGAGGTCCGCCGGGCCATATTCCCGGTGGTGGTCGCGGGAAAAACCAGCGATCTCTTCCTGCAATGGTCGCGGGACGCCAGCGACCGGATCCAGCTCCGGGTGACCGCCGCGCCCAGGATCATCCGCGCCCTGCGGGATCAGAAAAGGAAGATCCCGAAGGCGGTGCTGGCGAAGAAGTGACCCGCCGGGTCACGCGCCCGCCCGCCACTTCTCCACCGCCATGCGGATCCCCGCCGCCTTGTGCAGGGTTTCCTCGTATTCCTTTTCCGGATCAGAGTCGGCGACGATCCCCGCGCCGACGTGGTAGCCGAGCCGTCCCCCCTGCCGCACCAGCGTGCGGATGGCGATGTTGAACTGGCTCTCCCCGTGGTAGCCCAGGTAGCCGAGCGCGCCGCAGTAGATGCCCCGCGGCACCTGCTCCAGCTCCCGGATGATCTGCATGGCGCGGATCTTCGGCGCGCCGGTGATGCTGCCGCCGGGGAAGCACGCCGCCAGGGCATCCGCATGGCCGGTGCCCGCGGGCAGGCGGCCCGTGACGGTGGAGACGAGGTGGTGGACCTGTCCCAGGGTTTCGAGCTGGAGCATTTCCGCGACTTGCACGCTGCCATACTCGCAGACCCGGCCCAGGTCGTTCCGGAGAAGGTCGGTGATCATCACCAGTTCCGCGATTTCCTTCGGGCTGGTCTGGAGTTCGTAGGCGGAGCGGCGGTCCTCGTCGGCATCGGCGAAACGCGGGCGGGTGCCTTTGATCGGGCGGGTCTCGATGCCCCGGCCGGACATCCGCAGGAAGGTCTCCGGGGAGGAGGAGAGGATCTCCGTGTCCGCCAGCGAGAGATAGGCCGCCAGCGGGGCCGGGGAGCATTC
>CBFGVD010000272.1:0-5318 GCA_965651965.1 uncultured Verrucomicrobiaceae bacterium
CGATGCCGTGGACGATGGCGTCCCAGGCGAGCTTGGTGCGCTCCCAGCGCTTGTCGCGGTCCATGGCATAGTAGCGGCCGGTCACGGTGCCGATGCGGGCGCCGTACTTCGCGATTTCATCCTCCACCTTGGAGACATAGCCCGCGCCACCCGTGGGCGAGGTATCGCGGCCGTCGGTGATGGCATGGACCATGATGTCATCGACCCCGGCCTGCTTGGCCATGGCGACCATGGCGCAGAGGTGGTCCTGGTGGGAATGGACGCCGCCATCCGAAAGCAGGCCGATGAAATGGAGGCGCCGGCCCTTCGCCGAGGCCAGCGCGGCCTTGAAGATCCGGTTCTTGGCCAGGGAGCCGTCCTCGATGGCCTTGTTGATCCGGGTCAGGTCCTGGTAAACGATGCGGCCCGCGCCGAGATTCAGGTGGCCGACCTCGGAATTCCCCATCTGTCCGGCAGGCAGCCCCACGTCCAGGCCGGAGGCGCTCAGGAAACCCTTCGGATACTGCTCCAGCATCACGTCGTGAAAGGGAGTCTTGGCCAGCAAGGTCGCGTTTCCGTCCTTTTTTGCCGTTTTCTTCCCCCCGGGGTTCACACCCCAGCCGTCGCGAATGATGAGCACCACCGGTTTCTTGGCCATGACGCGCCGCGTTTAACGGCCTGCGGGGGCAGCGTCCAGCGGGGATTCCGCGGGGGCGGCATCACTTCGGCCACATGAAAGCCAGATAGCCCGCATAGCAGGCGAAGAGCAGCAGTCCCTCGGCACGGTTCAGGCGCTTCCCCGTCGCCAGCAGCGGCATCATCAGCACGGTGACGCCGACCATCATCCACAGGTCGAAGGGTTGGAGCCCGGTGGTCCGCACGGGGAAAATCACCGCCGCCCCGCCGAGCACGAAAAGCAGGTTGAAGAGGCTGGAACCCAGCACGTT
The DNA here is from genome assembly GCA_965651965.1 of uncultured Verrucomicrobiaceae bacterium. Classification (GTDB taxonomy): domain Bacteria; phylum Verrucomicrobiota; class Verrucomicrobiia; order Verrucomicrobiales; family Akkermansiaceae; genus Haloferula. Next base: position 927 of record CBFGVD010000272.1, read on the forward strand.
GCCGAGCGCGATGTCGGATTGCCCGCGGATCGCCGCCACCACGGAAGTCGCCAGTTCCGGCATGGAAGTGCCCGCGGCGATGATGGTCAGGCCGATCACCGTATCGGACACGCCGAGCGATTTCGCGATGATCACGGCGTTGTCCACCAGCAGGCGGGACCCGAGCATCAGCACGCCCATGCCGGCGGCGATCTTGAGCAGATCGGTGAAGATATTCCCGCGTTTCTTGATTTCCGGGATGTCCACGTGCGCCTCGTGGCCCTGGACCTCGTCCTTTTTCGCGGTGCGGACGGCCCACCAGGTGTAGGCGACGGCGAAGAAGAGCAGGATGCACCCCTCCGCGCGGGTGACGGTGCCGCCGATGAAGGTGAGCGGCACCAGCAGGGTGGCGGCCAGGACCACCGGGGCATCCCAGCGCAGGACCTGGAGATGGGTGGAAATGGGGAAAACCGCCGCGGAAAGGCCGAGGATGACGGCGATGTTGAAGATATTCGAGCCCACGACATTGCCGATCGCGATGTCCGAATTCCCGGCCATCGCCGCCTTCAGCGAGACCAGCAGTTCGGGCGTGGAGGTCCCGTAGGCCACCACGGTGAGGCCGATCACCAGGGGCGTGAGACCGAGCTTCAGGGCCAGGGAGGCCCCGCCGCGGACGAGCAATTCCGCTCCAATGAAAAGGATCAGGCAGCTCAGGACGATCAGGAGGACAGGGGCAAGCATCGCGGGCGATCATCCTCACCCCGCGAGCGTCAACCAGTGTGAAATCAAGCCTTTTTTGGACTTCCGCCTAACCGCCTTTTCGCTGGCCAGAGGAGTCCGGGCGTGGTTGGAAGGCGGGGCGGACGGTGTCCGTTTCGCGACGATGAACAGCTCCACCGACGGCCACGCCGGCCGCCAGCCCACCCTCGCCGCCGCGACACTCGCGGCCCTCGGCATCGTATTCGGCGATATCGGCACCAGCCCGCTTTACGCCTTCCGCGAGTGTTTCGCCCCGCACGGCATCGACCCCACGCCGCTGACGGCCTCGAACCTGGTGGGGGCCGCGTCCCTGATCATCTGGGCGCTGATCCTGGTCGTTTCGATCAAATACGTCCTGATCATCCTGCGCCTGGACAACAAGGGCGAGGGCGGGATCCTGGCGCTCTCCGCGTTGATCCGCTCCGCCGCGCGGCGGCTGGGGGGGAAGGACCCTAAACCCGTCCTCCTGCTGGGGCTGGCGGGATCTTCCCTGATCTACGCGGACGGGATGATCACCCCCTCGATTTCCGTGCTGTCCGCGGTGGAGGGCCTTTCCGTCAGCGCCCCGGTGCTGGAAAAATACATCGTGCCGCTGGCGGTGCTGATCCTGGCCGGGATGTTCGCCATCCAGCGTCACGGCACGGGGAAAGTCGGGATCCTCTTCGGGCCGATCGTGCTGTTGTGGTTCGTCACCCTCGGGGCGCTGGGGCTGCGCGGGGTGATCGAGCACCCGGAGGTGCTGGCCTCGATCAGCCCCGCGGCGGGGATCAATTTCCTGATCCGGGAGTGGCATCACGCCTTTCCCTTGCTGGCGGCGGTCTTCCTGGCGGTCACGGGCGGCGAGGCGCTGTACGCGGACCTGGGGCACTTCGGCACCCGCCCGATCCGGGTCGGCTGGTTCTCGGTGGTGCTGCCGGGCCTGGCGCTGAACTACCTGGGGCAGGCCGCGCTGCTAAGCTACGATCCCTCCGCGCTGCGCGCGCCCTTCTTCCTGCTGGCTCCGGAAATGCTGCGCTTCCCCCTGACCCTGCTGGCCACGGCGGCCGCGGCTATCGCCAGCCAGGCGCTGATTTCCGGCGCGTTTTCGCTGACGACGCAAGCGGTGCAGCTCGGCTGCCTGCCGCGGGTGAAGATTCACCACACCTCGGAGCACTCCATCGGGCAGGTCTATGTGCCGGCGATCAACCGCTTTCTGATGGTCGCCTGCATCGTGCTGGTGGTGAGTTTCAAAAGTTCCGCCGCGCTGGCCGGGGCCTACGGCATCGCGATCGTGCTGACCATGACCATCACTTCCCTGCTCTTCTACTCCGCGGCGCGCGCCGTGTGGGGCTGGACCTCGCTGAAGGCGGGCACGGTGACGGGGCTTTTCCTCTGCATCGAGCTGCCCTTCCTGGCGGCGAACTCCTTGAAAATCCTGCACGGCGGCTGGCTGCCGCTGGTGGTGGCGGGGGCCTCCATGGGCCTGATGCTGACCTGGCTGTGGGGCCGTGCCCGGCTCTACGCCCGGCTTTCGCGGGAGGCGCTGCCGGTGGAATCCCTGCTGGAGGATCTGAACCGCGGCACGATCCACCGCGTCTCCGGCACCGCCGTTTACATGAGCGGGCGCGGGGATACCGTGCCCACCGCCCTGCTGCACAACCTGAAGCACAACCAGGTGCTCCACGAAAAAGTGGTGCTCCTGCACGTGGACACGCTGGACCAGCCGCACGCCGAGCAAAGCTGCGTGGCGGAACACGCCGACCTGGGCGTGGGCGTCCACCGGGTGAACCTGAGCTTCGGCTTCGCCGACACGCCGGACGTGCCGGAAGCGCTGAAAACCCGGCTCCCGGAGGAAGTGCGCTTCCACCCGGGGAAGGCGACCTATTTCCTGGGCCGGGAAACCTACGGGGTGGGCAAGAATGCCAGCGCCCTGGACCGCATCCGCCTGGCTCTCTTCGCGGTGATGGCGCGGAACGCTTCCCCCGCGACGGCCTATTTCAAGCTGCCGCCCGGCCGGGTGGTGGAGCTGGGTGCGCAGATCACCTTGTGAAGCCGGTCCGGGTTCCCGCGAATTCCACCTCCACCCATCCGCTCCGGCCTCCGGAGAGCGGCGCAATTCCGCGTGGTTCCACGCAAATCCGCCCTTTCAAGCGATCTTCTTGCCGGAGTGATTTGAAATCCACGCGGGTCCGGGCTATTGTTAGGCGGATCGGATTCATCCGTTCCGCCCGAACTGGAAAGGAACCCCGCCGATGCTTGGCAAAATCCTGCGCTTCTTCCGTGGAGACCCTCGACCCGCCCGCCGGGAGAGGCCGCTGGACGACGCGCCGCTGCCGAAGCTGGGACTGGCCCTTTCCTCCGGCGGTGCCCGCGGGCTGGCCCATGTGGGCGTGCTCCAGGTGCTGGAGGAAAACGGGATCGAGATCCACGCCATCGCGGGCTCGAGCATGGGAGCCTACATCGGGGCGCTCTGGGCGGCGGGCTTTTCCGGCAAGGATCTGGAGGATCTGGCCGGGGAAATGCACGACCGCCGCCAGCTCTGGCGGCTGGCGGACCCGATGATCCCGCCGATGAAGGGCCTTTTCCGCGGCCTGAAGGCGCGCGCCCATCTGGAACGCTCGCTGGGCGACCTGAAATTCGAGGACCTGGAGCGGCGGATCCTGGCCGTGGCGGTGGACATCGATACCAAGGAACGCCTGGTTTTCCGCACCGGCAGGATCGTGGATGCCGTCCACGCCTCCTGTGCCATGCCGGGGATCATCGCCCCCGTGACGATCGACGGCCACCGCTGCGTGGACGGCGGGGTGATCGATCCCGTGCCGGTGGGCGTGCTGCGGAAATACAGCGACGTGGACCGCGTGATCGCCGTTTCCGTGGTGCCGACCTTCGCCGACGTGGACGAGGGCCTGTGCCGGCGGGAAGAGGAGCTGCCGCCCGGCTGGTGGCGGAAATTCGGCCGTTCCCTCAACGGGAACCTGAACCTGCTCGCCCGCGGGAACATGATCGACACCTTCCGCCAGAGCATCCGCGCCGCGCAAATCCGCCTGGCGCACGAGTCCTCCAAAAAGGCGGACCTATGCCTCCGCCCCGAGCATTTCTTCGCCCCCTGGCACGATTACTCCGGTTTCCGCCGTTTCATCGACGCCGGCCGTGCGGTGGCGACCGAGCACCTGGACGACATCCGCGCCCTGCTCGACCCCGGTTTCCAAACCCATGAAAACGCGCCCTTCAAACCCATGGTGGGCCACGACGTCGCGTGACGAGCTCCACCACCGGCAGGATGCGCTCTTGCGGCGCCTCCTGAAGGACCGCGTGGTGCCCTTCACCGCCTACTACTCGAAGCTCTTCCAGGATCTCGGCATCCGCGCCGGGGACATCCGCGGCACGGAGGATCTGAAGCTCCTGCCCTTCACCTCCAAAAGCCTGCTGGAAAACCCGCGGGACTTCGTGATCATCCCGGACGAGACGGTGCTGAAGCACCAGTGGTCCACCCTGCGCCAGGCGCTCGCGCACGGCCCCTCCGGCGCGAAGACGCTCCTGGAGGAGGAGCTGCGGCCGATCCTGCTGACCAGCACCACCGGCCGCTCCGCCGCCCCGGTGCCCTTCCTCTACACGAAGCACGACATCGCGAACCTGGAGGAGGGCGGGCGGCGGATGATGGAGCTGTGCCAGTCC
>CBFGVD010000273.1:0-5311 GCA_965651965.1 uncultured Verrucomicrobiaceae bacterium
TGGATGGCATGATCACAGAGGGCTCCAGCCATGTCGATGAATCCATGATCACGGGCGAACCGGTGCCGGTGAAGCGGGAGACGGGCGATCCCGTGACGGGTGCCACGATCAACCAGACCGGTTCTTTTATCATGAGCGTCGGCAAGGTCGGCGCGGATACCTTGCTCGCCCATATCGTTGCGATGGTGGCGAAGGCCCAGCGCAGCCGCGCGCCGATCCAGAAGGTGGCGGACCAGGTGGCGAAGTGGTTCGTGCCCGCGGTGATCCTGGCTGCTGTCGTCACCTTCATCGCTTGGGCGTTGTGGGGTCCGGAGCCCGCGCTGGCCCTCGGCCTGGTCAATGCGGTCTCCGTGCTGATCATCGCCTGCCCGTGTGCGCTCGGACTCGCGACACCGGTTTCGATCATGGTCGGGGTGGGGCGGGCCGCGCGCGAAGGCATCCTGGTAAAGGATGCGGAAGCGATCGAAACCGCGGGAAAGATCGACGCCCTCATTGTGGACAAGACGGGTACCCTTACGGCGGGCAAGCCGGAGGTCACCGCCTTCCGCCCTGCCGAAGGCGCCGATGCGGACGGAATTCTCGCCGCCGCGGCCGCCTTGGAAAGGCATTCCGAGCACCCGCTGGCCCGCGCCATCGTGCGGCTGGCGGAATCCCGCGGGCTCGCCTTGCCCGTGGTGGAGGGTTTCGAATCGACAACCGGAGGCGGGGTCTCCGGCAGGGCCGCGGGCCATGCCTGGAAAGTCGGCAAGCGAGACTTCACGGGAGCAGCTCCCGCGGAACTCGCCACGGCGGCGGAAGCGGAGCAGCAGCAGGCGAAGACGATCGTCTGGGTGGCTTGCGACGGCGCGGTCCTTGCTTTCCTCGCGATCTCCGATCCGGTGAAGGAAAGCACCCCGGCCGCGGTGGCGAAGCTCCACAAGCTCGGCGTGAAGGTCGTGATGGCCACCGGCGACAATCTGCAAACGGCGCAGGCGGTGGGCCGAAGCCTCGGCATCGATGAGATCCATGCGGGCCTTTCTCCTGCGGACAAGATCGCTCTGGTTCACTCGCTCAAGGCGAAAGGGCTGAAGGTCGCAATGGCCGGGGACGGTATCAACGATGCTCCCGCCCTGGCGGAAGCCGATGTGGGCATTGCCATGGGAACCGGCACCGATGTCGCCATCGAAAGTTCGCATCTCACGCTGGTGAAGGGCGACTTGTCCGGAGTCTCCCGCGCCCTGCAGGCGAGCAAGGCGGTGATGCGGAACATCCGCGAGAACCTTTTCTTCGCCTTTATCTACAATGCCGTGGGCATCCCTGTCGCGGCAGGCCTGCTCTACCCCCTCACGGGTACCCTGCTCAGCCCGATGATCGCCGGAGCGGCGATGTCCCTCTCCTCCGTTTCGGTGATCGGCAATGCCCTTCGCCTCCACCGCCTGAAGCTCGATGTCTGAAAATTTCATGAACTCCACCGGAAATCATTCATCTTCCTGCTGCGCTCCTGCTCCGGAAAAGCCTTCCTGCTGCGGAGGCGGGAAGACCGAGGCTGAGTCGTCCTGCTGCGGAGGCGGGGACAAGGCGATGTCCTCCTCCTGCTGCCCGTCCGATCGTAAGGTCGACTGGATCCTCTGGGGCTCGCTCGTGCTGGTCTGCGCGGGCATCGCCGGACATTTCATCGGAGCCGGCCCGCAGTGGTGGCACACCTATTCCCACGGCACGGCGGAATTCATGGCGAAGGCCTGGTGGGGCCTGCTGGCCGGGATCGTGGCCGTGGGCGTGATCGGGCGGCTGCCGCAGGATCTCGTTTCCGGCCTGCTGGGGAAGGGCGGCAGCTTCGGCGGCATCCTGCGCGCGACCTTTGCGGGCACGCTGCTGGACCTGTGCAACCACGGCATCCTGATGGTGGGAGCGCAGCTTTACAAGAAAGGCGCGTCGCTGGGGCAGACCCTGGCCTTCCTGGTCTCCAGCCCTTGGAATTCCCTTTCGCTGACCCTGTTGCTGGCCGCGCTGATCGGCTGGAAGTGGATGCTGGCGTTCATCGGGCTGTCCATGGTCATCGGGATTTTGACCGGCTGGCTGGCGGATCTGCTGGTGAAGCGCGGCTTGCTGCCGGCAAATCCGAACCACCGCGAACTGCCGGCGGATTTCCGCTTCGGTCCCGCTTTCCGCGAAGCCTTTTCCAAGGTGAAGCCGACCGGGGCGAACCTGCGCGGGATTGCCTCCGGCGGGCTCAGGGAATCGCGCATGATCCTGCGCTGGATCTTCTTCGGGGTGGTGCTGGCGGCGGCGATCCGGGCTTTCGTCCCCGCGGAGATATTCTCGCAATATTTCGGCCCCACGCTGCTCGGTCTGGCTCTGACCCTGGCCGCGACCACGGTGATCGAGGTCTGCTCGGAGGGTTCCAGCCCCGTTGCCGCCGATCTGCTGACCCGCGCCGCGGCACCTGGGAATGCCTTCACTTTCCTGATGGCCGGAGCGGCCACCGACTACACGGAGATCATGGTCCTGCGCGAGACGACGAAGTCCTGGAAGGCCACGCTCGCGCTACCGCTCATCACCGTGCCGCAGGTGCTGCTCGTGGCCTGGCTGCTGAACCAATGATGGAATATCCCGTGCCGCAACAAACTCCCAAAGAAGTCCCCCGATGAATCTCATCCGCAGCGTCCTGGCAGCCGTGTTCGCGATCTTGATCGCGAGCCCTGCCTGCTGCTGCACGGCGGGAAAGGCCGAGGAGCCGGTGGAGACCCGCCATTGTTGCGGGGGCACAGGAGAGGAAAAGAAACAGCTTCCGGACCATTGCGCCTGCACGGCGAAGCAGCCGAAGCAATTGGAAGATCCGCCGGTGCTGCCGGTCTTCACGGCGGTGGAATTGCCGCCGGTTCTGGAATCCTCCGGAGACGTGGGGATTCCGGCGGTGCCGGTCCGGGACGCCCCGCCGGTGGATTTCCGAAGCGACACCGGGCCGCCCTCGCGGCGGCTCGCGGTCTTGCAGCGATTCTTGATTTGATACGCGCGGCGGCATCTTCCGCTCCCCGCGTAGCGGAACGGCTGCGTCGTTCCGGCGGTGCGCGCGGTTAAGATGAATCGCCGTTTTCGATTTCCGCCCAAGGCGGATTCGCTGAAAACAGATTACCGCGGTATCGTCCGTGGGCCCTGCCGGTACGGCGCAGTCGTCCCGCTTCCTTTAAAAAATCCGACGGCACCCATTGCCATGAAAGCATTTCTTCCCATTTTGATTCTTTTGACAGCCGCGCACGCCCGCGTGGTCGAATACGACCTTGAAGTCGCCGAACAATCCTGGTCCCCCGGCGGCGGGGTGAAGGCCGTCCGCGCCCTCGCGCTCAACGGCGGAATCCCCGGTCCCACGCTCCGCTTCCGGGAGGGCGACACCGCGCGGATCCGCGTGCACAATCGCCTGGAGGGCGAGGAAACCTCCATCCATTGGCACGGCCTGCTGCTGTCGAACGTGCAGGATGGCGTGCCGCATGTCACCACGCCGCCGATCAAGCCGGGTACCACCCACACCTTCGAGTTCCCGCTGATCCACTCCGGCACCTACTGGTACCACAGCCACACCGGCCTGCAGGAGCAGTCCGGGGTGTACGGCTCCATCGTGATCGAGCCGAAGGGCGGCGAGCCCGTGAAAGCGGACCGCGACCATGTGGTGGTGCTTTCCGATTGGACGGAAGAGCAGCCGGGAGAAGTCATGCGCACCCTCATGCGCGGCAGCGAGTGGTACCAGCTCAAAAAGGGCAGCATGCAGAGCCTGGCGGGCGCGGCGAAGGCGGGTGCCCTGAAGGATTTCTGGGACCGGGAGCGCTCGCGCATGCCGGCGATGGATATTTCCGACGTGGCCTACGATGCCTTCCTGGCGAACGGGAAGGAGTCGATCGGGCTGCCGGCCAAGCCGGGAGAAAAAGTGCGCCTGCGCTTCATCAATGCCGCGGCTTCCACCTACTTCTACCTGCAATCCGCGGCGGGCCCGCTGCAGGTCGTCGCCGCGGACGGTCCGGCCGTCGAGCCGCTGAAAGTCAACCGCCTCCTCACCGGCATGGCGGAAACCTACGATGTCATCGTGACCATCCCGGAGGCCGGGCGCTGGGAAGTGCGCGCTACGGCGCAGGATGGCTCCGGCCACGCCTCGGTGTGGCTCGGCAGCGGGGCGGAGCATCCGGCTCCGGACATCCCGCGGCCGGACAATTACCGCATGGACTCGCATCTCATGGCGGCGATGGATGACATGGATGACATGCCGGGGATGAAGCACGGCCAAGGCGGCATGAAGGAGGAAGCGGAGCGCCCGCTTTCACCCTACGGGCAGCTTCGCGCGCGGAAGTCCACCGCGCTTGCCGCATCCCTCCCGCGCCGGGAAATGGAGCTGCGCCTGACCGGGGACATGGAGCGCTACATCTGGTCCTTCAACGGCAAGACGATGGCCGAGGACGGCGTGATCAAGATCAAGCGCGGCGAGGTCCTGAAACTGGTGTTGATCAACGACACGATGATGCACCACCCGATCCACCTGCATGGGCATTTCTTCCGCGTACTGGAAGGACAGGGCGACAAGGCCCCGCTGAAGCACACCGTGGACGTGCCGCCGATGGGAAAACGCACCATCGAATTCGAGGCGAACGAATACGGCGACTGGCTCTTCCACTGCCATCTGCTCTACCACATGCACGCGGGCATGGCGCGGGTCTTCTCCTACGAGGAGCAGGGGCCGGACCACATGCCGCACCTGGGCGAGCACGCGCATGATCCCCTCTATCTCTTCCTGGACGGTTCCCTGCAGAGCCACATGAGCGAGGGCACGCTGACGTTGATGAATTCCCGCAACGACTTCTTCGGCTCCTGGGAAGCGGGCTACGGGGATGTCGAGGAGACCGAGTACGAGATCGATCTCGGCTGGAAGCGCTACTTCAACCCGAATTTCTCCACCGTGCTCGGGTGGCGTTTCACGAACATGGAGGAGCAAGAGGACCGGGCCTTCGCGGGCATCGAGTACCGCCTGCCCTACCTGATCGGCAGCTCCCTGCAGGTGGATAGCGAGGGCGATGCGCGCATCGGCCTCGGCAAGGCGCTCCAGATCACGGACCGGCTCGGGGTTTTCGCGGAGGTCCGCTACGACACCGGCAGCGAATGGGAGTGGAGCGCCGGCGCGGACTACATCCTCAACAAGCAGTTTTCCCTGATCGGCCAATACCACTCCGAATACGGCCTCGGGGGAGGTTTCAGCTTCCGCTTCTAACAACAAACAACGACAACCATGAAAACGACCATTGCATTCCTCGCTTCCGCATTTCTCGCCTCCTGTGCCGCCACCGGTACGGGC
>CBFGVD010000274.1:0-5274 GCA_965651965.1 uncultured Verrucomicrobiaceae bacterium
GCCGTCCGCATCCAGATCGAGCGGCTGGCAGAGATTCCAGTCCTTCCTCCAATCGCTTTTCCCGACCGTGAAATCCACGCCGCGGGGGAATTCCTCGCGGTATTTCAGGTGTTGGCCCCACATCCAGTAGCGGTCGCCGTTGCGGAATTCCCGCGCGCTGCGGTCCGGGATGCCGATTTCCCAGACCGCGGGACCGGCGCGCTCCGGCACCCAGGCGAGATCCCCGAGCGCGAGCGGCTTGCCGGCTTCCACCCGGATCTCCGCGCGCTGGAACTCGCCGGGGATGCCCGCGGCGTAGGCGCGCAGGACGTAATTCCCCGGGCGCACGGAGCCGAGGCGGAAGGAGCCGTCCGCCGCGGCCTTCGCCCAGTACTGGTAGTATTTCCCATCGCGCTGCCAGCCCACGGTCTCGCCGCCGCGGCGGGAGCGGGTTTCGTAATCCGGTGCGGTCAGGCCGACCCACATCGTCCCGCGCTTCGCGGCGGCAGGGTCCCGCAGGGAGATCCTGCCGCTCACGGGCAGGCGTTCCTTCGCGGCGTAGAGCGGGCTGTCCACCCAGCCGTACGGCCAGCGGGCGGCTTCCGCGGCGGTGGTTTCCAGGGCCGCGGTCCAGAGATCCAGGGCCCCGCCGTTGCCTTTGTTGGTATGAAGCAGGAAAGGGCCGATGATTTTCGACCACGCTTCCTCCCGCCCGACCTGGAGCGAGCAGCCGCCGTAGTGGCTGCCCTGCCACATGTTCAGCAGCACGGGGCGGCCGCCGCGGTTCACGTCCAGATGGTCGGTCAGCTCCGGTTTCGCGGGGCCTCCGGCGATGGATTCCAGGGAAGGGTGGAGCATCCACAGGCCGATGCCCTTTTCCGCGGAGGACCAGCCGTAGGCGGGGGATTCGGAGAACAGGGCGGAGTAGCCGTATTTGTGCTCCACCTTGCCCTTGTGGATGCCGGTATTGAGGCGGCGGGCCTCCTTCATGTTGAGCTGGGTGCCTTCGTCCCAATCCCGCCCGGTCGGCATGCGGCGGGAGCGCTCCCGGTCCACGGTGAAGTGGTCGAAGATCCGGCCGTCCGGCTTCACCACGTAGCGGGCCTCCCCGATGGCGAAGCCGGGCATGCCCGCCGGGTGCTCGAAGCAGCCGTAAACGTAAAGGCTCTCCGCGCCCGACTCCAGGGCATAGCGCAGGCTCACATTCACCGGCCAGGTGCCGGGAACCCCGGCGTGGGGGCATTCCACGGCCACCTCCCCGATCCGGCCGCCGGGCTTGACGATCTCCGCACGGGACGGGGCGGGGAGGGACTGGATGCGCCCGCCCTCCGAGCCGCCGGTGACGGACCAGTAGCCGCTGCCGCCGCCCAGCAGTTCCAGGCCTTCGCGGCGGAGGGAGACGAGCGTGCCCTTGCGCTTGTCGATCCGGGCGGAGATGCGGGCGTTTTCGAGCACGAAAGTCCGGCCCTCGTCCTTCACCCGGACCTCGGCCCGGGCGGGGGATGGGAAGAAGAGGGCGGAAAAGAGCAGGGCAAGGCGGAGCGGTGATTTCAAATTCCGGGCAAAAACGGGTGCTACCGGCCAATTTCCGCCTTTTTCCTGCGGAATGCGAGCCCCCCGTTGGGGTTACGGTGACCTTGCCGCTAGGTCGCCCGTCACCGCCAGGTGCCGATTCGTAGTAACCGCGGAGTCGCGGAGATCGCAAAGGGCCGCGGAGAGGTGAAAAAATCGGAGTCTCCGTCAGATTTGCCGATGTGTTTCAACCACAGATGAAAGGATGGACGCGGATAACAGCCGGATCCTCCGCGAAGAAGGCATTCCTCCGCGAAATACCGCCTTACCATCATTTTTCATCCCAATCCCGGGTCCGCATCCTTTATCCGCGTACATCGGCGTCCATCTGCGGTTGATAGGCTGTTCCCAAGCCTGACGGAGAGCCAAGAATCGGAGTCTCCGCGTTCCTCCGCGGCCTTCGCGCCTCGGCGGTGAAAAAGGGGAGAGGGAAAGTCGTGCGGCGGCCACCTTTCCCGCGGCGTTCATTCGTGCAGCTTCCGGTCTTGCGCCCCCCGCCGGAACCGCCAAGCATCCGCCCGCCATGATGCACGACCCGGACCAGCACGCCTCCCTGGGGGCGATGTATTCCGACTACTTCCTCGATTACGCCTCCTACGTCATCCTCGAACGCGCGGTGCCGCACCTGAATGACGGCCTGAAGCCGGTGCAGAGGCGCATTCTCTATTCGATGTATGAATTGGAGGACGGTCGCTACAACAAGGTTGCAAACGTTAACGGACACACGGCCCAGTACCATCCCCATGGCGATCAATCCATCAACGACGCCCTTGTCCAGCTCGGCCAAAAGGAACTCCTAATCGATACGCAAGGAAACTGGGGAAACACTCTGACAGGAGATGGAGCCGCTGCTCCGCGTTACATCGAAGCGCGCCTGACCAAATTCGCGCTTGATGTAGTCTTCAACCCGAAGATCACCCCGTGGATGCCCCGCTACGACGGGCGGAAGAACGAGCCCGTCACGTTTCCGGTGAAGTTCCCCCTGCTGCTGGCGCAGGGGGTGGAGGGCATCGCCGTGGGCCTTGCGTGCAAGATGCTGCCGCACAATTTCAACGAGCTGATCGACGCCTCCATCGCCGCGCTGCGGAAGGAACCTTTCGAGCTGCTGCCGGATTTCCCGACCGGCGGAATCATGGACGCGAGCGATTACCGCGACGGCCTGCGCGGCGGGCGGGTGCGGGTGCGGGCGCGCATTTCCGCGGAGAAAAAGGGCCTGCTGCGCATCACGGAGATCCCCTTCGTCACGACCACGGGCGCGCTGATGGATTCGATCGTGGCCGCGGCTGACAAGGGCAAGATCAAGATCGTGAAGATCGAGGACAACACCGCGGCGGATGTGGACATCCTGGTCCACCTGCCCTCCGGCGTGGACCCGGACAACATGCGGGACGCGCTCTATGCCTTCACGGATTGCGAACTGAGCATTTCCCCGAATGCCTGCGTGATCGCGGACGACAAACCGCAGTTCCTGGGCGTCTCCGAGATCCTGCGGCGCAATGCGGAGCAGACGAAGGAACTGCTGCGGATGGAGCTGGAGATCCGCCTGGGCGAGTTGCAGGAGAAGTGGCACTTCAGCTCCCTGGAGAAAATTTTCATCGAGAACCGCATCTACCGCGACATCGAGGAAGAGACCACCTGGGAAGGCGTGCTGGGCGCGATCGACAAGGGCTTGAAGCCCTTCAAGAGGCTACTCAAGCGCGAGGTGACGCAGGAGGACCTGGTGCGCCTGACGGAGATCAAGATCAAGCGGATCTCGAAATTCGACTCCTTCAAGGCGGACGAGGAGATCAAGTCGCTGGAGAAAGACATCGCGGAGACCGATAAGAACCTCAAGCAGCTCACCCGCTACGCGATCCGCTGGTTCGAGGAACTGAAGAAGAAATACGGCAAGGGCCGGGAGCGGAAGACGGAGATTTCCTCCTTCGACCGCGTGGACCGCAGCCAGGTGATCCTGGCGACGGAAACGCTCTACCTCGACGAGAAGAACGGCTTCGCGGGCTACGGGCTGAAGAAAGAGACCCCGCTGGAGAAATGCTCCACGCTGGATGACGTGATCATCTTCGGCCAGGACGCGAAGATGCGGGTGGTGAAGGTGGCGGAGAAATTCTTCGTGGGCCCGAGGCCGCTGCGCGTGGCCATCTTCCGCAAGGACGAGGACCTGATCTATTCCATGATCTACCGGGACGGGAAGGAAGGCGCGATCCTGGCCAAACGCTTCCGCGTGGGCGGCATCACCCGCGACAAGGAATACGAGCTGACGAAGGGCACGCCCGGCAGCAGGATCTTCTACTTCGCCGTGCACAAGAACGAGGCGGAGAGCAACGACCAGATGTTGATCGTGCACATCAAGCCCGCGCTGCGCCTGCGCAACGTGAGCCGCCCCTTCAACTTCGGCGAAGTGCCGGTCAAGGGCCGCGCCAGCGGCGGGAACATCGTGACCAAGCTGCCGATCGACCGGATCGCCCGCGCGCCGAAGGACTACGACCCCGAAGTCGGGGCGTAGCGGTTTTCAGGAGGCCGCTACGGCTGGATCCGGATCGCCTTTTCCAGCATCGCTTCCGCGATCTCGAAATCCACCGCCGTGCGCGCGTGGATGCGGCACAGGGCGTGGCCCTGGTGGATGTGCTCGCCGGTTTTAACCATGCGGTCGAAGCCCACCGCGTGGTCCACGCCGTCCGTCGCGCGGGCGCGCCCGGCCCCGAGTTGCAAGGCCGCCTGGCCGACCATTCCGGCGTCCAATTTCACGATGGTGCCGGTATCCGGCGCGGGGAATTCCCGGATCACCGGTGCCCGGTGGATCTTCCCCAGCTCCGGTAGAACGGCGGGATCGCCCCCGTGCGCCGCCACGATCTCGCCGAATTTCCCGCGCGCGCTGCCGTCGTCCAGCAGGCGCTCCAGATCCGCGCGCGGCACGGGGCTGATCTTTTCCGCCAGGTCCAGCACCAGCTTCCGCAGGTCCTCCGGTCCGCCGCCCTCCAGGCACTCCAGGGCCTCGATGACTTCCAGCGCGTTCCCCACGCTGCGGCCCAGCGGCTCGCTCATGGGATTCAGCAGCGCGTGGACCTCCACGCCCATTTCCTTGCCCGTGGCGATCATGGAATCCGCCAGCACCCGCGCGTCCGCCTCCGTCTTCATGAAGGCGCCGCTGCCGAATTTCACGTCCAGCACCAGCTTGTCCAGGGACTCGGCCAGCTTCTTGGACATGATCGAGGCGGTGATCAGCGGTATGGAGGGCACCGTGCCGGTCACGTCCCGCAGGGCGTAGAGCTTCTTGTCCGCCGGGCAGAAGCGGTCGGTCTGCCCCATCATCACCGCGCCGATCTTTTCCAGGATTTCCTGTGCCTCCGGGATGCCGATGCCGACCGTGAAGCCGGGGATCGATCCCAGCTTGTCCAGCGTGCCGCCGGTGATGCCCAGCCCCCGGCCGGAAACCATGGGCACCCATGCACCGGTGCAGGCCACCAGCGGCGCGAGCACCAGCGAGACCTTGTCCCCGATGCCGCCGGTCGAGTGCTTGTCCACCACGGGCGGGTGCCCGGAGCGGTGGTGGAAGACATCGCCGCTCTCCAGCATCGCGCGGGTCAGCGCGGCGGTCTCCACCGCATCCATGCCGCGGAAATAGACCGCCATGGCGAAGGCGGACATCTGGTAGTCCGGGATATCCCCGGCGGTGTAGCCCTCCACCAGCAGGCGGATTTCCGCGGGATCGAGCGCCTCGCCCTC
>CBFGVD010000275.1:0-5270 GCA_965651965.1 uncultured Verrucomicrobiaceae bacterium
CGGCAAGCGAGGAAGACGAGCACCAGCACCACCGCGGAGACGATGTAGAGCAGGCGCTTGGTATCGTCGGCGCGGATATCCGCGCCCAGGACGCTCCGGAAATCCGTGAAGCCGTTGTTCCCGCCCATGTAGAGCTCGTTCCGGAAGAACATGAGCGCCGCGCCGTAGGTGAGCGCCTGGGTCAGGATGGAGAAATAGACTCCCTTGATCCGCGAGCGGAAAGCCAGGTAGCCGAAGATCCCCGCCAGCAGCGCGGGCACCGCCGCAACCATGAAAGCCGCGAAGGGGAAGGAGTAGAAGGGCTTCCAGAACCACGGCAGCTCCCGGAGGCCGAGGAAGACCATGAAATCCGGCAACTCGCTCTTGTACTGGCCGAGCTGCCCGATCATCAGCATCAGGTGCATGCCGAGCATGTACCCGCCGAGGCTGAAAAAGAGCGCCTGGCCCAGGCAGAGCAGCCCTGTGTAGCCCCAGAGCATGTCCACGGCGATGGCGAGGATCGCGTAGCAGAGGTACTTTCCCCAGGTATTCAGGGTGAAATCGGATACCACCCCGCCCGCATTCAAGGCGGGCATGACCACCACCAGGAAAAGGGCGACGGCGGCCAGCAGGATGGCGGGGACTTTCCCGGCGGGCGAGGTTTTCATCAGTCGAGGCTGCGGGAGCGGGTGGCAAAGAGGCCCGAAGGCTTCCACTGGAGGAAAAGGATGATCGCGCCGAGCACGAGGATCTTGCCGGTGACGGGATCGCCGAGCACTTGCTGGAGGGATTGGTCGGCCATGCCGATGCCCAGCGCGCTGATCACCGTGCCCATGATATTCCCCACCCCGCCGACGACGACGGTCATGAAGGAATCCACGATGTAATTCTGCCCGAGGTTCGGGCCGACATTCCCGATCTGGGAAAGGAAGGCCCCTGCAAGCCCTGCGAGCCCGCTGCCGAAGGCGAAGGTGAGCATGTTCACCCGCTCCGTGCGCACCCCCATGCAGGCGGCCATGCCGCGATTCTGCATCACGGCCCGGATCAGCAGGCCCAGCGGGGTTTTCGTGAGGACTACCCAGGTCAGGAAGATAATCAGGGCGGCGAAAGCGACGACGAAGACCCGGTTCCAGCCGAAGACGACATCATTCACCGTCCAGTTGCCCGAAAGGTAGGCCGGGCTCTCCACCTGCACGTTGTTCGCGCCGAAGATCAGGCGGAAGAGCTGCTGGATCACCATGGACACTCCCCATGTGGCGAGCAGGGATTCGAGCGGCCGCTTGTAGAGGAAGCGGATGATCCCGCGCTCCAGCAGCAGGCCCACGCCCGCCGCGGCAAGGAAACTGGCAGGAATGGCTGCAATGAAATACAGACCCCACTTCCCCCCGGAGAGATTCATGCCGGGAATATCGATATTCATCCCGAAAGGGGACATGTGGATCCCCGCGCCGAAGAGATTCTGCACCAGGTAGGTGGTATAGGCCCCGACCACGATGAGCTCGCCGTGGGCCATATTGATCACCCCCATCAGCCCGAAGGTGATGGCCAGACCGATCGCGACCACCAGCAGCACGCTCCCCAGGGAAAGCCCGCGGAAAAGGGTGCCGACCGTATTGACCCGGGAGATGTGGGCGGCAATGTCGCCCAAGGCCTGATCGCAGGCGGCCACGAGCCCTGCCTGCCCCGTTTTCTCCGCCTCCGCGCGGACGGTTTTGATTGCCTCCTGCGAGGCGATGGAACCCATGTCGCCGAGCTCCGCCACGGCCGCCTGCCGGACGGCCGGATCCTCCGAGCGCAGTTTCATCAGGGCGATCGCCTGGACCAGCGCGTGCTTCACCTTGCCGTTCTTCTCCACCGCCAGGACTTGCTCCAGCAAGGGCAGCTTCGCCGGATCCTGAGCCAGGCCGGTATCGTCCACGGCCCGCAGGCGCTTCGCGACATCCGGGGAGGAGAGCGCGTTCCGATCCGTCACGCTTTTCATGGCTCTTCGCAGGGAAGAATCGGTATCCGCGAGATAGAGATCGTCCTTGTTCATGCGTACCGGACTGCCGTCCGCCGCCATCACCGGCCCGCCCGTCGCGACGGAGTTCAGGGCGAATTTCTCCTCCGCGTCCGGATCGCCGGAAAGCATGACCGCCATGTCCTTGCCCGCGGCATCCTGATAGAGATAAATCTCGCCCTCCTTCCAGCGGGCGAGCCAGCGGGCGACCTCCTCTTCATCCCGCCCGGCCAGGCTTTCCACCATCGCCTTCTGCGCATCCACATCCATCTGGACGGCGGCCTCCGCCACGATCCCCGCCACCGTCTGCGGCGGGTCTTCCTGCGCGGAGGAGAGACCGGCCAGGGCCAGCAATCCCGTTGCCAGGACCAGCAGCCTGCGGCCGATTCCGGCGGATCTCGCGGTGCATGCGGAAGTCATCGTAATTCCACGCAAAAGCAACTCCCGTGCCACGAGCCCCCGCCCGCTCTGTCACCCTCTCCCGGCACCTCGGATGCGAATCCCGCCAAGATGGTACGGAATCAGCATCCGCCCGGGCCGGGCTCGACAAAACGCGCAGCGTGAGCCAAGTGTGAACCCGGTCCGCGGCAGGCCACGCCCCTGCCTCTCCGGTCAACTTCCCTTTCCCGCCGAACCCAGCGCCCGCTTCCATGTCCGGATCCTTCCTGCCGAAACCGTTCTCCCATTCATACGAGATCGACCCGAAATTCTCGAAGAGCGCCGTCTATTTCTCCTGCGAATTCGCCATCGACCAGATCTTCAAGATCTACTCCGGCGGGCTCGGCTTCCTCGCCGGTTCCCACATGCGCTCCGCCGCGGCCCTGCGGCAGAATCTCTGCGGCATCGGGATGCTGTGGACGTACGGTTACTACGACCAGGCCCGCGGCGAGGAGCGCGAGATGGCGGTCCAGTTCCGCAAGAAACATTACGCCTTCCTCCAGGACACGGGGATCAAGTTCCAGGTGCCCGTCCACGGTCATCCGGTATGGGTGAAGGCGATGTTCCTGCCGGGGGATGTCTTCGGCACCGTGCCGATGTTCTTCCTGACGACGGATATCGACGACAACGACGGCCTGTCCCGCGCGATCACCCACCGTCTCTACGACAACGACCCGCTGCGCCGCATCGCACAGTACATCGTGCTCGGCGCGGGCGGCGCCCGCCTGCTGGAGGAACTCGGCGTCGACCCGGAGGTGTGGCACCTGAACGAGGCCCACGGGCTTTCCGCCGCCTTCCGCGTGTACGAGAAACACCGTAGCCTGGACGCGGTGAAGAAACGTTTCGTCTTCACCACCCACACCCCGGAGGAAGCGGGCAACGAGAAGCACGATTTCAAGCTGCTGCACGATTTCTCTTTCTTCGGCTCCGTGCCGATGGACGAGGTGAAGGAAGTCACCGGGATCTCCGGGGACGTCTTCAACCACTCGCTGGCCGCGTTGCGGATGAGCCGCCTTGCGAACGCCGTCTCCAAGCTCCACGGCGACGTCTCCCGCAAGATGTGGGAAAGCTACCCCGGAATCTGCCCGATCACCCACGTGACCAACGCGCAGAACGCGAAATTCTGGAAGGACCGGGGTCTGGAGCACTCCCGCCAGGAAGGCGACATCTCCACCTTGCGCAGCCGCAAGCGGGAACTGAAATCCCGGCTTTTCCAGACCGTGGCGAACCAGACCGGCAAGCTCTTCAGCCCGGACATCCTGACCATCGTCTGGGCCCGCCGCTTCGCCGCCTACAAGCGCCCCGACCTCATCACCCGGGATGTGAGGATGTTCCGGGCCCTGGTGAACAACAACGAGCGCCCCGTGCAGATCATCTGGGCGGGCAAGCCCTTCCCCTTCGATTTCGGCGCGATCGAGACCTTCAACCACCTCGTCCAGATCACGAAGGACTATCCGAACGTGGCGGTGCTGGTGGGATACGAACTCGATCTCTCCCGCCAGCTCAAATACGGGGCCGATATCTGGCTGAACAACCCGATCGTGACCCGCGAGGCCTCCGGCACTTCCGGCATGACGGCAGCGATGAACGCCGCCGTGAACCTGACCACCTACGACGGCTGGGTCTGCGAGTTCTCCCAGGACGGGCACAACAGTTTCATCATCCCGCCCGCGGACCTGGAGCTCTCCCCGGAGGCGCGCGACCGGCACGACCTCCTGGGCTTCCACGAGGCGATGGAGCAGAAGATCCTGCCTCTCTACTACGACGATCCGGACGGCTGGTGGAAGCTGGTCTTGAACTCGATGAACGAGGTGGTGCCTTTCTTCGACTCCGACCGGATGGCCGCGGAATACTACGAAAAGATCTACGCCTGAAGCCGGGCGGTTCTCACTCCCCGTCCTCTCTCGCCCGGTCCCAGGTGGCCAGGAAGATTCCCCGCCGCGTCCGGTGCACCGCGGGCTCGAAGTCCTTCCACGTCATCGTCAGTTCCGTGGGAGACACGACCTTCCACTCCGCGAGGTTCGGCTCGCACCAGGCGGATTGTTCGCGCGGCGGCCGTTTCTGTTTCCCGTCCTCGAAGGCCAGATCTTCCACCGTCAGGCCGTCCTTCAAGGTCACGTGGAATTCGGCGCTGCCGATCGTCCCCTTCCAGACCGCGCCCGTGTGCGTGGTGTAGGAGAAACCCGTGGAGCCCAGCGTATTTCCGCCGTTGGAGGAGGTATAGCGGCGCTCGATGACCACGTCCTTGTCCGGCGGGAAGACGACCTCCACCGTGTAGAAATCCGCGGGCTGTACTTCCCCGGGCGGCAGCTTCGCCGGCGGCTCCCCGAGCCCGCTCTTCGGCGTGCCCCATTCTCCCGTGCCGAACCAGCCGCGGACCTTCTTCGCCTCCACCTTCTTTCCGTCCACGAAGGTCTCCAGCTTGGAAATGCTGCCGGTATCCGAATCCATCTCCAGCAAATCGGGAAAGCCCACCGTCTGCCTCGCGTCCCCTTCTTTTTTCGAGCTGCGGAAAGTGAAACGGCAGCTCACCTCGGACTCCGTTTTCCCCATCCGGATGCCGATGTTCTCGGAAACCATCCGGATCACCGATTCCTCGCCCTCGAATTCCCCCATCGGGGAGGGGCCGTGCCCGCCGGAATTGATCGCGGTATCGTTGGCCGCAAGGGGCAGGGCGAGGGCGAGAAGCAGCAGCAAGTTTCTCATGATGGCGGGAAATCAAGCCGCTTTCCGCCGCTTGTCCAGCCGGGTCGTGCCGCCGCATGGGAGAAATCCCTAGCTGTTCCAGCCACGCTTGGCTAGGCGGCGGAAAGCCCGGGCGGACCTGCCGCGGCGCTGGCCAAGGCCGCCCGGG
>CBFGVD010000276.1:0-5244 GCA_965651965.1 uncultured Verrucomicrobiaceae bacterium
GTTCTCATGAACATGATCGGTTTTTTTCTCCGGTATTATCCTTCGAATCGTCCGGAACAGGGGGCTCGGGGGGAGCCGGGGGGTCGCCAGGTAAAACCGGATGGAGGGTCCGGCCGGAAGGCGGGATCCGATTTTTTAGCGACCCCGGGGGATCATGGTCGCTATTCCTTCAAATTCAGACTCTTAACGAATTTTGAACTTAACGCAAGTTTTCCAATTTGAAGTTCCTAGAGTCCGATCTTTCGGTCTGTTAGCAAGTCGAATTTGCATTTTGCGACTAACCGAAGGATCCGGTCGCAACCTTTTCAGCCGCAGCAAGTCGTTGTAAATCCGCGGGATGTCCGCGCCGTTAGGTGGTAAATACACGAGCGGGTGCCGGGGCGGGCTCGTCACGGAACCATGCCCTGCTTCATCGCCCCGATCCTCCGGAAGGTTTCGGGCTGCAGCGGCGCGCGCCTTTCCAGCAAGACCGGAAGAAGACGACGGGCGGATTTCATCGCGCGGATGAAGTCCTTCAGGTGTCCCCCGCCGCAGGCCTTCGCGAATTGATACGCGGTGCGCGGGACCACGTAGCGCAGCGCCTGGAAGCCCGGCATGCAGGCGGCCGCCAGCAGGATCTGGTTCCGCGGCTTGTAGAAGACGCTCACCTCGCTCCGCCGGGAAACCTCGTTGGCATGGTGCAGGGCCGTCAGTTCCGGACAATGCAGGATGGACCCGCCCCGATCCAGGATGCGGAAGGCCAGTTCCACTTCCTCGTAGTGCATGTAGAGGATCTCCGGATACATCCCGGCCGCCACCAGTTCCTCGCGCCGGAATGCATAGGCCGTGCCGCTGAAATAGGAGGTGTAGAATTCCTTGTCCGCATACTCCCCGATCGGCACCGGGTGCCACCAGCGTGGCGCGTCCTCGGATTTACCGTCCGGCTTCAGCAGGCGGAAGGCCAGGCCGGTCACCTGCGGCAGGGCGCGGAAACGCGCTTCGGTCTTCGCCAGCAGGTGCGGGTCCGGGATCGTGACATCGCTGTCGAACCCGACCACAATCTCCCCTTTCGCCGCGCGGATGCCGTGGTTCCGGGTCACCGCGGGACCGCCGTTTTTCTCGTTCACCAGCAGGGTCGCCTGCGGGAATTCGCGGCGGATCGCGGCTACGCTGTCATCCGGCGAACGGTCGTCCACCACGATGACTTCCATCTCCACGCCCTTCTGGGCATACACGTCCCGCAGGAGCGCCAGCACGCAATCGCGGCGGTTGTAGCTGGGAATGACGACGCTGAACATATCGCGTTGCGGTGAAGTTTTCCCGCTCACACCGGATTCTGGCCCGTGGCACCGTAGCCGCAGATCCACTTGTTCCGCTCCTGCCAGAGCGTTTGCCAGCGGCCCGCGCTGTCGTTCCGCCCCGGCGCGACGCGCAGCTTGCTGATCGCCGCCCGCAGGCCGGTGCCCGTGGCAAGGAGGAAAAGCCCCAGCCACTGGGCCAGCCCCTTCCAATGCGTGCGCACCAGGCTGGCCTTGCCGCGGTAGAGCAGCATCGTCTTGTGCACCGGCGTCTCGGAGCAGCCGCCCACCTCGTGGACCAGCTTCGCATCCGGGCAGATCACCGGCCGGTAGCCGGCCGCATGCGCCCGCATGGCGAGGTCCGCATCCTCGCCATACATGAAGTAGCGCTCGTCCAGGCCGCCGAGCTCGCGCCACACCGCGGCGGGGGCGAGCAGGAAGCACCCGGTGATGACTCCCACCTCCCGCACGCTGTCCCGCTGCCAGCCGCCGAGCGATTCCGGATCCAGCCAGCGGTTGCGCGGGGCCATGGTGGTGACGCCGAAGGCGAAAAGCGTCATGCTCCACAGGGTCGGCAGGCCCCAGCAGGAGGAGGGCTCCAGGCTGCCGTCCGGCCGCAGGGTCCGGCCGCCGTAGAGGCCGTGGCCGGGATTTTCCCGGGCGAAATCCACGATCACGTCCACCGCGTTCTCCAGGATCACGGTGTCCGGGTTGAGCAGCAGCACGAAGTCCGCGTCCGCATGCTTCACGCCGAGATTCACCCCGGCGGCGAAGCCGAGGTT
The DNA here is from genome assembly GCA_965651965.1 of uncultured Verrucomicrobiaceae bacterium. Classification (GTDB taxonomy): domain Bacteria; phylum Verrucomicrobiota; class Verrucomicrobiia; order Verrucomicrobiales; family Akkermansiaceae; genus Haloferula. Next base: position 2,060 of record CBFGVD010000276.1, read on the forward strand.
CGTCCCGGGCAGCACGAGCTGCACCTCCGGGAAATTCCCGCGGATGAACGCGACGGTCCCGTCGCGCGAGTCGTTGTCCACGACGATCACTTGCTGGGTCACGGTTTTTCTCTGGGCGAAGACGCTCCGGAGGCAGGCTCCGATGTGGTCCTCCGAATTGTAGGACACGATCACGATGGCTACGTCGGCTTTCATTGGGGGGATTTCAGGTAAGGGCGGGAACAGGGGGTACGGGTTCTCGTTTTCCGATCACCCGTGCGGGCACGCCCGCGGCAATGGAGCCCGCGGGGAGATCTTTCGTCACCACGGCGCCGGCACCGACGATGCAGCCGTCGCCGATGCTCACGCCGGCCGTCACGACCACGCGGGCGCCGAGCCACACGTCGTTGCCGATCCGGATGTCCTTCTCGTTCTTCGGCTGCTGGCGGAAGGGCTTGCCCGCCTCGAACTTGTAGTCGGAGGCGGTAATGAAGACTTCCGGGGCCAGGGACACGTAATTACCGAGGAGGATGCGGCCGGTGGAATCCCCGGCCCAGAGGTAGCAGCGCTCGCCGATGTGGCAGCCCTGCCCCATCGAGATGCGTTCGCCGTTGCGGAAGGAAACATTGGGAGCGATTCCCGTGCCGCTACCCGCGCTGAGCTTCCGCCGCTCGCGGACGTGGCTGTACGCGGTGTAGTGGATCAGCCGCAGGACGTGGAGATAGGAGCGGGGGTCCAGCAGGGACCATGCCGCGCCGAGCACCTTGGAGAGCTTCGCTTTCACGGCGCGCCCCCCTTTCCTGCGAAGATGAAATCGCGGAGCCCCTCCACCAGCGGCCCGGAGGCATGCGGCCCGATGGGGCTGCGCGGCGCGAGGCTGTCCACCGCTGCCAGCTTGGCCAGCATCTCCGCTTCGTCGAAGGCCACGTTCACGTTCCCAAGCTCCATCATGCGCTTCGCGGTGGCGGTCTGGTGCTCGTTGCGGTGCTCGCCCAGCCGCGCCAGCTTCGGCATGACCAGGATCGGCTTCCCGTGCAGCAGGGCGGAGAGGATGGTGCCCATGCCCGCGTGGCCGATGATCAGCCGCGCCTGGGCGAAGCGGGACTTGAATTCCACCGGTTCCAGGAAGTGGACGAACGGCACGTGCCGCGGCTCCCAGCCCCCTTCCCCGATCTGAGCGAAGATGTCCCGCCGCCCGGTTTCCCCGGCCCAGCGGTCCACCACCTTCATCATCCGGTCGAAGGGTTGGTCGGTTCCTACGGTTACGAAGATCATAGCACGTTGCCCAGGTATCGGGGCCCGCCTTCGCGGGCCAGGTGCGGCCATTGCGTCAGCCAGAGATCCGCGCAGGATCCCGCCTTCGCGCCGGACAGGGAGAGCTCCTCGGCGTTCGCGATGCTATCCACCCAGACGGTGCGGATGCCCATCAGCCGGCCGAATTTCAACGCGAAGAAGCCGGGCGCCGCGCCGGTGGAGACCACCACGTCCGGCCGCTCCCGCCGCAACAGGGAAAAGATGCTCCACGCGGACTTGAGCAGGCCGATCTTGTTCGAGCGGTTCGCATCCCGGATCACGCGGAAGGCGGCATCCCCCACGTCCGAACGGTAGCCCTCCTTCGCCGTGGCGAAGACCACCTCGCAGCCCTCGAAGGCGGGCCGCAGGCGCAGGAGCTGCACCCAGTGGCCGCCGCCGGAGGCGATCGCCAGCACTTTCGGTTTGGTCCGGGACATCGGGGGTGGAGGAGTTCAGGACGCTCCGCGGCCGAGGAGTACCGCGGGGACCGTTTTCATCAGGATCTTCAGGTCGAGCCAGATGGACCAGTTGTCGATGTACTCGTTATCCATCTGCATCCAGCGCTCGAAGGTCGTGTTGCTCCGGCCGCTGATCTGCCACACGCAGGTGATGCCGGGCTTCACGGAGAGGCGCTTGCGGAAAAGCCACTCGTACTTCTTCACCTCGTCCGGCAGCGGCGGGCGGGGGCCGACCAGGCTCATCTCGCCGTGCAGCACGTTGAAGAGCTGCGGCAGCTCGTCGATGCTCGTCTTGCGGATGAAGCGACCGATCCGCGTGATGCGCGGGTCGTTCTTGATCTTGAAGGCCGGTCCGTCCGCGATCTCGTTCAGGTGCGCGAGTTCCTTCTTCTTGGCCTCCGCATCCACCACCATGGAGCGGAACTTGTAGATGCGGAAACGGCGCTGGTTCATCCCCACCCGGTCCTGGGCGAAGAACACCGGCCCGGGGCTGGTCGCCTTGATCAGGATCGCCACCGTCACCATCAGCGGTGCCAGGACCACCAGTGCCGAGAGCGAGACGACGGTGTCCACCACGCGCTTGGCCAGCAGCTGCAGAAGCATCTGCTCGCGGAAGAGCGTCACCACGTGCTCCCCCTCGAATTCCTCCAGGTGGAGGGACTTGAAAAGCGTGCCGTCGTGCAACTCGGGCATCAGGCGGAGCACGATGCCCAGATCCCGGGCGTGCTGCACCACCTTCACGATATCGCTGAAGCGCGACTCCACCGGCAGGCAGACGATCATCTCGTCCACCCGCTCGCGCTTCAGGACGGCTTGCAGGTCGTCCAGCATCCCCAGCACCTCGCCGCGTTGTCCGGGCATGCGGCCCCACTCGTCCCGCGCGGCGGGATTCTCCGCTACGAAGCCGACGACCTTGTAGCCCAGCTCCGGCCGCGAATCGATCCGCGCCGCCACCTCGCCGGCGCGGGCGTTGGCACCGATCACCAGCAGGAAGCGGTAGTTGTAGCCGGAGCGCCGCGCGCTCATCAGCATCACCCTCAGCAGCAGCCGGCTCGCCACCCCGGCGAGCGTGACCGCCGCCCAGAAGAGCAGGATGTTCGCCGTATTGATGCTGCGGACCGAGAAGATCCCGCTGACGATGACCAGCCAGAAGGAAGCCAGCGTGGTGGCCTTCAGCAAGTCCCGGAGCTGGGTTTTCAGCGCCACGAAGCGGTCCGCCTTGTAGCGGATGCAGTAGGCGAAAATGCCGACCCACCCGAGCGCCACCAGCAGCACCCCGATGCTGTCCCCCAGGCGATAAACCGCCGGTGAAGCGGGAATGCCGCCCCGCAGCAGGATCTCGGGCCGGAAGTAAATGACGAGCGCCGCCGCGGCGACGAGTATCAGTTGATCCAGTACACGGAAACTATGGATCAGCACCTTGTGACGAAGGCGAATCATGGGGGGGACGGGGGG
>CBFGVD010000277.1:0-5243 GCA_965651965.1 uncultured Verrucomicrobiaceae bacterium
CGGCCATTTCCTCCCCGCCGATGAGGAGGCGGCCGACATTGTCCGTGCCGGTGAAGCCGAGGTGGAGGGCGGCCCCCTCCGCGGCCAGGCTGACATCGCCCGCATCCGGCAAGGAGGCGGTGCCCATCGCAAGCGTGCCGGCGGTGACGCTGCTGGTGCCGGTATAGGTATTCGCGCCGTTCAGGTTCAGCGTGCCACCGGCGACGGTGACGGTGGCTTCCCCGGTGATGGCCCCGGCAAGGGTGAGGGTGCCGGGACCGGTCTTGGTGAAGGGCTTGTTACGGCCTCCGCCGGTGGCGGTGAAGGCAAGCGTGGCCGCGGGGTCCGAGACCTCGATGGTCCCGCTGACCTGGTCGTTCCAAAGATGCCGCGCCGTGCTGGCACCCGGGCCGGTGTAGCGCAGCGTGCCGCCCCCGAAGCTCATGTAGCTGCCGCCCGCAGTACTGAAGGTGCCGAGCGGGGTAGCCCCGGAATCGGAGATCAGCGCGGTCTCCACCACGCCGCCCTGGAAATTCGACCCGCCGCTGTATGTACCGGCACCGGTGAGGACCAGGGTGCCCTCGCCATATTTCCAGAGCGTCCCGCCGGTGCTGGCGAGCGGGGAGGCCCATACGACGGTCTGGCCGTTCGTATCCACGCTGTAGCGCTGGTTGTCCGCGGTGGAGAAGCGGGCGGAGTAGTCCACGGTATTTCCGGCACCGTGCATGAGCGTGCCGCCGGTAAAGGTGAGGGTGCCGGTGGTACCCAGGGCGCCCGGGCTATCGACCCGCAGGCGGCCGGTGCTTCCGAAGAGGGTTCCGCCGGTGTAGGTATTTTCCCCGCCGATGGCGACGACGCCGTTGGAAGCCAGTGCCAGCACGCCCTCGCCGGAAATCGTGCCATTCAGCGTGAGCGGGAAATAGCCGCCATCCAGCGAGGCGGTCGCGCCGCCGGCGATCGACACCGCATTGCCGATGACGCGCTCGCCGCCGGTGATGGAGGTCGCGAGGGTGGCGCTCCCGGTGAAGGCCAGCGTGCCGGTGCCCAGGGCGGCATCATCCTCCACGCGGATCTGGCCGGAGAAGAGATCCGTGCCGCCGGTGTAGGCATTCGCCCGGGTGAGATAGACGGCGGCATTGCTTTCGCCGCTCGGGGTTTCCCGCGCCACGGTCAGCTTGCCGGAGCCGGAGACGATATTGGCGAAGACGAGGTTCTTGTTGTTCCACTTGGCGGAGGCGGTACCGCCCCCAGCTCCCAGGGTCACGGGACCGGCGATCACGTTCACGCCGTCCTCCCCGAGCAGTTTGCCGCCGTCCAGGATGATGGCATTCGGATAAACGGTGGTGGCTCCGGTGGAGACCCAGAGCTTGAGGATGCCCCCTGTATTGACGGTCACCGGACCGGTACCGAGCGCCCCGGCATTCCCGCCCGCGGCAGCGGCGGTGGAACTGAGGGAAAGGGTGCCGCCATTGATGACGGTGCCGCCCGCATAGCTATTCCCCCCTGCGAGCACCAGCATGCCGGTGCCGTCCTTCACCAGGGAACCGCCCGCGATGGAGCCGCTGCCGGTGAAGAGGTAGTTGTTCGTGTTGTCCACCGTGACGGAGGAAGGCGCGAGCAAGCCTGCAAGGGTGACGGTGGAGGCCGCCGCGGGGTTGCCGAAGGTGACGGCGTCCCCCTGATAGAACTTCAGGTCGTCTTCCGCCCAGGATTCCGTGGCGGCGATGTCCCAGGTCCCGTCGGTGGTGTTCCAGGTCCGGGTGGAGTTCGTGTAAGTCAGGGTGATCTTGTTGTTCACCGTATCGTCCGCGAAAACGGCGGAGCGATAGGAGGAGGTATTGAAATTCGCCAGCTCCGGGGCGAGGCCCTCCTCGTCGCTGCCGTAGCCGACCACATCCACGGTGCGGGTGCCGGGAGTGGCCGGGGAATCCGTGACGAGGACTTCCACACCCTTGCCGCCGTCCGCCTTGCTCGCGGTGACGCCGAAGAAGGAGGAAAGCGCGGGAGAAGACGCGACGATGGCGGAGCCTTCCTCAAGGAAGAGCTGGCGCACGTTGCCCGAGCCGCCGATGGCGCCGCCGGCATTCACCGTGACATCCGAATCGACCAGCGTGCCGTTCACGACCAGCGTGCCGCCGTTCACCTTCGTGGCGCTGGCATAGGTTTTCTCCCCCTCCATCACGAGGAAGCCGCCGCCGGTCAGGTGGAGCTCGCCGCCGGAGAAATTGCCGCCGGATACGGGAGCCGCCAGGGTCGCGATCTTCCCGGCATCCACGATGATGCCGGTGGCGGCGGTGGCGGAGTCGCCGAGCACGATCTCGTTCGGCAAAGTGCCGGTGGCCGAGAAACGGAGGCCGTGGATCGCTCCGGCATTCGTGAAGTTGACCGGGCCGCTGCCGAATGCGCCGTAACTCGTGATCTGGATGGCTCCGTAGGGGATGGTATCGGAAAGCGCGGGACCATCCGACACCGCGGTGCCGCCGGCATAAGTATTCGCCGCGTTCAGGTTCAGGTAACCGCCGCCGCTTTTCCTGAGCTGGCCTTCACCGCTGATAATGCCGGAGACGATGATTCGGGAACGGGAATTCGCATGGCCGTAAACGTCGAAGATGCCGCCGGCCGCGCCCAGGACGACCCCGCGGTTCGCTCCGAAGGCCGGACCGCCGTTGGCATAGTAGCCGCCAGCGGCAATGGAGGAGATCGTCCCCCCGTCGAGCGTCAGGTGATCCGCTTGGAAGGCGGCTGGGGCGGTGCCGAGCGCTCCCTCCGCGAACATGCCGAGAGTCCCGCCCGTGACGGAGGTCTTTCCCGTGAACGTGTTCGCGTTGGGGAAGCTGAAGTTGCCGGTTCCCGTCTTCACGAGGTCGCCGGTCCCCGAAACGACCCCTCTCATGACCGTGGAGGCTGAGCCGGAAAGGGTGAGCGTGGAGCCCGAGGAAAGCGAAACCGGACTGGAGATGTCCGCGTTGCTGCCCAGGTTCCGGATCGTGCCGTTATTGGAAACGACCGGCCGCGCCAGACGCCCTTGTTTGTTCGCCCAGAGGCCGAGGGTTCCACCGCTGTTGATTGTGATGGTGCCGGAGGCATCCGCGCTGGCGGTATTCTCGATCGCGAAAACGCCTTCATTAATGACCAAGGATCCCGCAGTGAGCACCGCGGTGATGGTATCGGCGGGCTCGGCCGGATCGGTGATCAAATCGCGGCCGACCAGGCCGACCTGGTTCGTGCCGACCTTTGTCAGCGTGTGGCCCGCGAGATCGAGGGTCGGCAGGGTGCCCGCGCGAAGATCGAAGCGACCAGTGCCGCCGACGGTGGCATCGCCATCCAGGACGATGCGGTTGACGCCGTTCTGCTGGTCGGCACCGAGGTTCACGAAGGCCCCGCCGCCGTCCGCGCCGTTGCCGGAGATGCGGAAAATCTCGGTATCGGCAAGCGCCCGGCCATTGAGATCGAAGATGCCCCCGCCGGCGACGACGGTTTCATTCCCCGCCCCGGTGGCACCCAGAGCCCCGGCATTCCCGGCCCTTACCGTGCCTTCCTCGACTTGCAGCGCGCCGGCGAAGGTATTCGCACCGGAAAGCACGAGGGAGCCGGCACCGGTCTTCCGGAAACCCTGCGTGCCGCCGATCGCCGCACCGATGGCGGCGGTGCGGTTGCCCACGGAAACCGAGGGCACGGCCCCGGAGGAAAGCGTGAGCACGCCGCCGCTGCCCGTGTCCAAGGCCCAGTCGTAGCTTCCGGCGGTATCCGCGAATTGCAGCGATCCGACGCTGCGGTCGCCATCCAGGGTCACCGCGGCATTGGCGGCGAGACCGAGGGTGCCGAAATCCGCCGCGGCACCGGCATCGTCCGCAATCGTGCCGCCGGACCAATTCGCGGCCTCCGCCCACGAGCCGCCCGCGGGATTGGTCCACACGCCGTCGGCGGCGACAACCGTGTGGATGGAAAGGGATACGATGACGGTTCTGAGCGGGATGCGGCTGATGGTCGGGGTCACGAGGTCAATTTCTTTTGTTAGAACATGGGCATGCCATTGCGCCGGAGGGGAAATGCGGAAGACAGCCTCCGGACACCGGCGGGGTCGAACGGGAAGCAGCTCGCACGCAATCCGCAGAAATAAAAATGAAAAATGCCATTTAAAACGAATTGAATACTTATCATACAGATTATCCTCATCTATCAGCATGATTCGCAAACACACGCGCCGGAGTTCTCTACCCCTTCCCAAGCTCGGGAAGGGATGAGCCTCCCCGATACGCCGCGGGGGCGCGAAAAGACCGGCCATCGCCTCCCCGGCGAGGGAAGCTCGCTTTCCCGCTCCGGGTGGACGTAGCCCTGTATCGGTCCCCGGGGGGCCTCCTAACGGGACACCTCCGGATCGAACCAGCAACCCCAGTCCGAGCCGATGCCGTCGCCCGCGTCTTCCACCACGAGCTCGAGTTGTCTCACCCCCTCGACCGGGAATTCGAGGGAAAGGAGCTTGCCGGGCTCGGTCTTCTTCGAGCGGAAGAGCTCCTTGCCGTCGCCTTTCACCACGAAGACACAAGAGCCGCCGCGATGACCGTCCGGCAGGCCGGCGTGGGCCGTGAAGCGCTTCCACTTGCCGCCGAGATCCCAGACATGGCGGGCGGGCGCATGGGCATAGATCCCGCGGGCAAAGAGGCGGGAAGCGCAGGAGAAGAGCAGTCCGTCCTCCGGCAGGCGATTGTAGGCGGGGCGTCCGTAGCCCACCTTTTCCAAGGCCGGGCGTGCTTCGGTCAGGCGGCAGAGCGCACCTTCCGCCTCCGCGGGGGGGACGTCGCGGGCGGCGCGCGATGCCCCTGCGAGCACCCGCGCGGTCTCCACGACCGCGGGCTCAGGCTTGGCGGCTTCGATTCCCGCCAGGGCCTGCGCCGCGGCTTCATCGTCGCGCCTGGAGAGCGCGGCCATGAGCGGGGCGAGTTGCAGGCGTGCCTGCGAGGCGGAAAGATCGACGCTGCCGTCCTTCGCGACGAGATAAGGATAGACCAGCGGGGTGGTGGCGCTGGCGAAAGAGCTGGCGGCCCCGTTCACCTGCAGGATCACCACGCGGAAGACGCCGGACTTCCCGGAAGCGAGGGCGTTTGCCTCCAGGGTGAATTTGCCATCCTTGTCGGGGATGGCCGTGCAGGTGGTGGCATCGTAATCCCCGCCGCCGTCGGGATCCATATAGCCGAGCACCGCATAGGGGGCCGGGTCTGCCGTGACGCGGGCGGAGAAGGTGAAGGACTTCCCTTTGTTGCCGA
>CBFGVD010000278.1:0-5242 GCA_965651965.1 uncultured Verrucomicrobiaceae bacterium
GTTTCGGCGCCCTGCTCTGCGACATGAACGGGGACGCCCGCGCCTCCCTGCGGCAGGTGGTGCGTCTGGCCGGGCATCTGGAATCCGATGCCCCCGTGATCTTTACGCTGAAAGGGGCCGGGGCGGAATCCCCGCAAGAGCTGCTCGCCCTGAAAAGCGCCGCCACCGCCTGTGCGGAGGCCTCCGGGCTTTTGCTCCTGGCCTCCACCCACCTGAGTTCCAATCGCCTGGAATTGACCCTCTTTTTCGAGAGGACGGATCGCATGCCGCATGGCAGGTAAAAAATTTGACATAAGGAACACGTTTCAGAACGTAGGGGACGCGCCCTGCGAGGTGGAAGGGCTTTCCCCCGGCGGCAGAACCGCCGCGCCCGAAAGCGACCGTCCGGACGAGCCGGGCGCTCCTCCACCCGCGCGAACCGATATGAAACGCAATCCAACCCTGTCCTCGAAAGCCCTGCTGCTCGCAGCCGGCGCTCTCGGTCTCACCTGGGCCCACGGCCAGGTGCGCACCGCCCCTGCCGGGGAAAACGACCTGATCCCGCCCTCCACCCCCTTGGTCGCCTGCGATCCCTATTTCAGCATCTGGTCCCCCGGGGACGAACTGAACGGCGTGGAAACGACCCACTGGACCGGCCGCCGCCACCAGTTGACCAGCCTGGTGAAGGTGGACGGCACCGCCTACCGCGTGATGGGTGCCACCCCGGCCACCACGCCCGCGCTGGAGCAAAAAAGCCTGACCGTCCTGCCCACCCGCACGATCTACACTTTCGAAGGCGGCGGCGTGGCCCTGGAGCTCACCTTCACCACCCCCGCCCTGCCGGAGGACATGGACCTGCTCTCCCGCCCCGTGACCTACCTGACCTACGACTTCAAGTCCACGGACGGGAAGGAACACGAGGTGTCCGCTTTCTTCGCGGCTTCCGGCGAGCTGACGGTGGACTCCACCGGACAGGACGTGACCTGGAAGGACGCGAGCGCCGGCGGGCTCTCCGTCGTCAGCATGGGCTCGAAAGACCAGCCCGTGCTCCAGAAAAAGGGCGACGACCAGCGGATCGACTGGGGCTACCTCTACCTGGCGGCACCGGAAGAAAACACCGCCGCCTATGCCTTCGCGGCACCTTCCGAACTGGCGGTGGCCTATGCAATGAAGGGCATCTCCGGAGGCAAGGGCGCCTCCGGCACGGCGGACCGTGCCGACCACACGGGAGCGGGCATCGAGCTCAAGCCCTTCAAGGTGGGCTCCGAAACGGTCTCCAAGTGGATGATGATCGCCTATGACGATCTTTTCTCCATCCAATACAACCGGAAGAACCTGCGCCCCTACTGGCGGCGGAACGGCTGGGACGCCGCGGACCTGCTTGCCGCCTCCGCGAAGCAATACGATTCCCTGCAAGAGCGCTGCGCGGAATTCGACGCCGAGCTGATGGCCGACCTCCGCGGCATCGGCGGCGAGAAATACGCCAAGCTGGCCGCGCTGGCCTACCGCCAGTGCTTCGCCGCCGGAAAATTCGTGGCCGATGAGAACGGCCAGCCGCTCCAGTTCTCCAAGGAGAACCACTCGAACGGCTGCATCGCCACTTCGGACGTCTTTTACCCGATGGCCCCGCAGTTCCTGCTCTTCGGCCCGAGCGTGGCGAAGTCCTTCCTCGCACCCTTCATGGAATACGCGAAGAGCGACCGCTGGAAATTCCCATTCGCCCCGCACGACCTGGGCACTTACCCGCATGCAAACGGCCAGGTTTACGGCGGCGGAGAGGAAACGGAGGAAAACCAGATGCCGGTGGAAGAGAGCGGGAACCTGCTCCTGCTCTTCGCCGCGGTGGCGCAGATGGAAGGAAACGCCGACTATGCCGGGCTTTACTGGTCCCGCTTGGAACAATGGGCCGAATACCTCAAGAAAGAAGGCTACGATCCCGCCAACCAGCTCTGCACCGATGACTTCGCCGGACACATGGCGCACAACGTGAACCTGAGCGCGAAGGCGATCTGCGGTCTCGGTGCCTTTGCCAAGCTCTGCGCGATGCGCGGGGAAAGCGACAAGGCCGAGGAGTATGGCAGCCTCGCGAAAGAATTTGCCGCCCGCTGGGTGAAGGAAGCCAAGGACGGCGACCACTACCGTCTTGCCTTCGACAAGCCGGGCACCTGGAGCCAGAAATACAATCTGGTTTGGGACAAGATCCTCGGCCTGGATCTTTTCCCGGAAGAAGTGCTGCGGACCGAGATGGACTTCTACAAGAAGACCCAGAACGTTTACGGTCTGCCGCTCGACAACAGGAGGACCTACACCAAGCTCGACTGGATCGTCTGGACCGCCTCGCTCACCCAGGACCGCGCGGATTTCGAGGCCCTCGTCGCGCCGGTCTTCAAGTTCCTGAACGAAGGTCCGAACCGCTCCCCGATGACGGACTGGTACGAAACCATCAGCGGCAAGAAGGTCGGCTTCACCGCCCGCCCGGTGGTCGGCGGCGTCTTCCTGCCCGTGCTCTACCACGAGGATCTCTGGGCGAAATATGCCTCCCGCGACAAGACCAAGGCGAAGGGCTGGGCCCCCATGCCGGACTACGTGCCGCCGGTGCTGGTGAGCATCATCCCCTCCGGCGAGCAGGAGGAAGGCCTGATCTGGAACTACACCTTCGAGAAACCGGAAGGCAACTGGTTCGCTCCGGGCTACGATGTCTCCGGCTGGCGCAAGGGAGCTTCCGGCTTCGGCGGCAACGGGGCCCCGAACACCAAGACCCGCACCCGCTGGGACGGCTCCGATATCTGGCTGCGCCGCGAGGTGGAAATGCCGTCCGACATCCCGGACAACATCTCCCTCTCGATGTATCACGACGAGGAAGCGGTGGTTTACATCAACGGCGTGAAAGCCGCGGAAGTCGGCGGTTTCGTCACCGATTACTCGCTCGTGCCGCTTTCCGACGCCGGCAAAGCCGCTCTCAAGCCGGGTAAGAACGTGATCGCCGTACATTGCCACCAGACGACCGGCGGACAGTACATCGATGTCGGCATCGTCGAGGTGCGGCCCGGCGAGAAGAAGAAGTAAGGCCTTTTTGCTTGGGTAAACCGGAGGGCGCGGGAGGAAACTCCCGCGTCCTTTGTTTTTGATGGGAACGGTGCCCCGCTTGGCCGCAGAATCGAATTGCCGCCCACCGCGGAATCCCGGATAGGAAAGGGCATATGTCCGCCGATTCATCCGCCAAACCTCTCGCCGTGCTCATCGACGCGGACAACGTGAACCGGAAGCACATGCCCGCCGTGCTTTCCGAAATCGCGAAATACGGTACCGCCAGCGTGAAGCGCATCTACGGCAACTTTGCCGACAGCCACCTCAAGGGCTGGGAGGACGACCTGCTGAAGCATTCGATCCAGCCGATGCAGCAGTTCGCCTATACCAAAGGCAAGAACGCCACGGACATCTCCATGGTCATCGATGCCATGGACCTGCTGCACTCGGGCCGCTTCTCCGGCTTCTGCCTGGTGACCAGCGACAGCGATTTCACCCGCCTCGCCACCCGCATCCGCGAGCAGGCGCTCACCGTTTACGGCTTCGGGGAGAAGAAAACGCCCAAGCCTTTCGTCGCAGCCTGCGACAAGTTCATTTATACCGACGTCATCGCCGAGGGATCGGAGGAGGGCGGCCTGAGCGGGGAGCTTGCCGCACCCGCGAAGAAAAAGTCCGGTGCCGAACTGCTCAAGGACCGGAAACTCATCTCCGGCATCCGCAAGGCCATCGATGCCGTCACCACCGAGGAAAGCGAATGGGCCGCGCTCGGCGGCGTGGGCTCGAACCTCTCGAAGCTCATGCCCGACTTCGACTCCCGGAACTACGGCTACGCCCGCCTGAGCGACCTGATCAAGGCCATCGATGTCTTCGAGGTGCAGCGCAAGGATCAGCACATCCTGGTACGCCCGAAGCAGAAGAAAGCTTGATCAGCCGCGCCACGCATCCCACAGCAACTTCAGCGTCATCGCGAGGACCACGGTGAGGAACACGGGCCGGATGAACTTCGCCCCCTGCCGGATCACCAGCGCCGAGCCGAGCCGCGCGCCCAGCAATTGCCCGCCGATCATCGCGCCCGCGGCGGCGAAGTGCACCGCGCCGCCCGGCAGGAAGATGAAGAGCGAGCCCAGGTTGCTGGCAAGGTTCGCCGCCTTCGTGTAGCCGGTGGCCCCGCGCAGCTCCAGGCCTAGCAGCGCCACCACCGCCAGGGTCCAGAAGGAGCCCGTCCCCGGCCCGAAAAAGCCGTCGTAGAAACCCAGCGCGATCCCGAAGACCGCCGCGAAGAGCACGGGGGCCATCCGTTGCTCCCCCGTTTTCACGCCGAAGCGCCGGTTCAGCGCGGTGTACACCGCCACCGCCGCGAGCAACCAGGGAATCACCTGCTTGAGCAGATCCTTGCTCAGCACGCTCACCGCCCAGGCCCCGCCCATGCTGGCGAAAAAGGCACACGCCACCGCCAGCTTGAGACCCGGGGACTTCATCAGTCCCGCCTTCGCATAGTGCCATACCGCGATGGTGGTCCCGAAGGAGGACTGCAGCTTGTTCGTGCCCAGCGCCATCTGCGGCGACATCCCCGTGGCCAGCAGCGCGGGCACGGTGATCAGCCCGCCGCCGCCGGCCACGGCATCGATGAAGCCGCCGCCGAAACCCGCTGCGAAAAGCAGGAGGTAAGTGAGCGGGCTCATGCGCGGGCCGGCTCCTTTTCCGCCGCCAGGCCGTACATCAGGGGAATCCGCGGTTTGCCCTCCGCCACGGTCCAGCGCCGTCCCGGAAGCGCTTGCATCTCCTCAAAGGGCTTCCAGCCGTTGGTATGGAAATACTCCCGCAAGTCGCGCAGGCGGAGGCCCGCGGACATCACCGCGCCCAGGATCTCGGCAATCCCGCGCTGGAACTCGTAGCAGGGATGCGGATTCACGAAGGGGGCGGAAGGGACACCAGCCGCCCCGGAGGGGACCAAGCCCCCGGCGGAGGCTGCCACGTAATCGGAGATCCCCTGCTCCCAATGCAGCGGTTCGTGCGGGATGCTGTAGTCGTAGGCCGGCACGAAGCGCTCGTCGAAGACCATCGCCACCGGATGGAACTCCACGCAGACGAAACGCCCGCCGGGCTTCAGGACCGCAGCCACGCGCCTCATCCACTCGCCCAGATCGGAGAGCCAGCAAAGGGCACCGTAGGAGACGAAGACCGTATCGAACTGCCGTCCCGCGGCGCGCGCCTCTTCCAGCCAGGGATAAACGTC
>CBFGVD010000279.1:0-5233 GCA_965651965.1 uncultured Verrucomicrobiaceae bacterium
AAGAAGCGCGGACGCCATCAACAGGGAGCGTCCGGACAGGGGAATCCAGGAAGGATAGTTCATGGGTTGTATGGAAAGGGGAGTTACGGGTTTGCATCCCGACTTCTAACGATATGTTGCAAAGCAGGGTTTAGCGTGCCTACCCGTTTGAGTGGGGCGGTTTCGTCATAATGGGGGGGATTTTCGGCGGGAACCTGCCTCCGCTTGCCATCGAGGCCCGCCATGCGGTTCATTCCGGGAAGAGACATGGGCCAGCCTCTACCCATCCGCCGCAGCGTCGCGCTCCGCCATCCCGTATGGTCTTCCTACGGTCCGCAGGTCATGGCCGGGGTGGTGGATTTCATGCGCGGCCGCGAGGCCTGGCGGCTGGCCACCGAAAACGACTCCTACGGGGAGATGGAGGCCGCGAAAATCGATGCGGGATGGCAGGGAGACGGCCTTATCCTGTTCCGCGCGAGCGAGGAAGAGCTGGCTGAATTCCGCCGCCGCGGCCTGGCCGTGGTGCTGACCAGCACGGAGGGGCCGGATCTCGGATATCCGCGCGTGGTGCCGGACAATGCCCTGGTGGGCGGGTTGGCCGCGGAGCATCTGTTGGAATGCTCCATGCCGGCCTGCGCTTTCCTGGCCCGGGGGGAGACCTTTTACCGGGAGGCGCACTTCGCCTCCGGCCTGCGGCGCTATGCCCGCGAACGGCTGGCCGGTTTCCGCGCGAAACTCGCCGAATATGCCATGGAGCCGCTCGTCCACTACCTGAAGGGCCGTCCGCTCTGGAAGCCGCAGACGTGGCGCGAGGTGGAGACGGAAGTCATGGCATTCCTCGACCGCCTGCCCCGGCCCTGCGGGCTTTTCGTCGCGGACGATTCGCTGGGGGCCGTGGCGCTGCGGGCCGCGGACCGCCTGGGCCTGCGCGTGCCGGGAGATCTCGCGGTGCTGGGCTTCGGGGATGATCCCGCCTATTGCTTCGCCAGCTTCCCGGCGCTGAGCAGCATCCCGTATCCGGGCCGGGAAATCGGCAGTCATGCCGCGGACCTGCTCTGGCGGCAGATGAACGGCGAAGAATTGCCGGGAGTTCGGGTGGAAGTACCCGTGCACCCGGTCGCCGTCCGTGAATCGAGCGATACCCTGGCCATCCCGGATCCCGAGATCCGGGAACTCGTCCGCCACATCCGCCTGCGCGCGCCGCAGGAGGCCCTCCGGGTGTCCGAACTCGCCGATCGGACGAGCTTTTCCATGACCACCATCAAGGCCCGCTTTGCCGCCCTGCTGGGTCACGGGCCGAAGCAGGAAATCCAGCGCGTGCGCCTGCGCCACCTCAAGCATCTCCTCGCGGATCCCGCGCTGACCCTGGCGGAAATCGCGCGGCGGATGCAATTCGGCACCGCCCATGAACTCGGACGTTTCTTTCACGCCGGCACCGGGATGCGGCCGGGCGAGTTCCGCAGCGCGGCCCAGACACCCCAGCCGGACAGAGGCGTCCAGGCCGTCATCTTCGACATGGACGGCACGCTTTTCGATACCGAGCCCGTGTACTGCACCGCCTACCGCCGCGCCTACGCCAGCCAGGGCGGCGAACTGGGGGAAGAGGAATACTTCCGCGAACTGATGGGGGCGGCCAACGGTATGATCGAACGGTACCTCGCGGCCAAGGCGGGTCCCGGCTTCGATCTCCCGGCCTTCCGGACGGGCTGGCGGCAGCACTGGCGGATACTGCTGGCGGAGGCCCCGCCGCAACCCTTGCCGGGCGTCCGCGGGTTGCTGGAAAGCCTGGTGGAAGCGGGCATCCGCATCGGCCTCGCCAGCTCCAGCGACGCGGAGGATATTTCCCTCTGCCTGGAAGCCTCCGGCCTGGCACCCTATTTCCAGGTCCGTGCGGCAGGGGACGAAGTGGAGGAAGGCAAGCCCTCGCCAGCGGTGTATCTCCTCGCCTGCACTCGGCTGGGTACCGATCCGGCCCGTTGCCTAGCCATCGAGGACAGCCCGCGCGGGGCCGCCGCGGCGCGGGCCGCGGGAATGAAACTCCTGCTCGCCGGAAAGGCCGCGGAGGCCGCCGGCCCGTGTAACCTGAAAGCAAAAACCCTCGCCGATATCGGCGAGGGCGAGTGGGCCTCCCTGCTGGGCAAGGAGATCAGAGTTCCTTGATGCGGAGATTCCGCCAGCGGACCTTGCAGGACTTTCCGGAGTGCACCTGGAGCGCGAAAAAGCCCTCGGGGGTGAATTCCTTGCCCTCGTCCTTGTAATCGACCCGTTCTTCCCCGTTCAGCCAGATCCGGATCCGCTTGCCCTTGCAGACGATGCGGATCTCGTTCCAATCGTCCCATTTGGTGATTTTCTGGCCCTGTTTGGTGAAATCGGCCTGTGCCTTCTTGTCCTCCTCGCTGTCGTTGCCGCCTTTCTTCGGCTCCAGCCACCCGCGGCGCGCCTCATCGAAGAGGCCCGCGGTCCAGGCGCGGGCCTTGCCGTTGTCATGCTCGCACTGGTAACCGTGCACGCGGCCGTCCTTGCCCTCCTTCTGTAACCCGCGGAACATCATTCCGGAATTGCCGGAGAGGTCGTCGAACTTCATCTCGAAGCGGAAATCGAAGTCCTTGTAGGTCTTGTCCGTGCGCAGGAAGGTGTTCGATTTCACGTTCTCGCCGAAGCCGACGATGTCCTTGCCCTCGATACGGAATTCCCCGGTGCCGTTGACCCGTGTCCAGCCGCTCAGGTCCTTGCCGTTGAAAAGTTCGGTGAAGCCCGGTTCCGCCGCATGGCAGAAGGGGGCGGCGAAGGCCAGCGTGGCAATGAAAGTGCGGATTTTCATGGAAGTTGTAGGACAAATCTGAGGCTTCCGGCATCGAGTGCAAGCCGGAATTCGGAGCGGATAGGTAGCACTGGAAACCTGACCGGCCGGGCCGGAGTTTCAAGCCTCGTATGGCCGTGCGGATATCGCGTTTTCCGTAACTTCCCCGTCACCGAGCTTTTCCTTGCGGCACACGGCTTTCCTGCTAGTTTCCGCGGCAATTGCTGGGAAAAGGCATGGTAGCCCATCTTGACTATCCCGTCCTCGTCCTCAACCGGTTTTGGCAGCCGGTGCAGACCTGCACCGTCCGGCGCGCGCTCAAGCTTCTCTTCCTCGGGCACGCGCAAGTGGTGCAAACGGAAGGAGAAGACCGCTTCCGGACCCACGACCTCGGGTCATGGGTCGAGCACTCGTCGCGCGATCTCGTGGACGAAATGATCCACACGGTACGCCTCGCCTTGCGGGTGCCGAAGATCATCGTGCTCGCCCTCTACGAAAAGCTGCCGCGCATGGAAGTGCGCTTCACCCGCCGGAACGTCTTCCTGCGCGACAAGCACACCTGCCAATATTGCGCGAAGACATTTACCGAAGCGGAGCTGAATCTCGACCACGTGCTGCCGCGCGACAAAGGCGGGCGCACCACCTGGGAAAACATCGTTACCTCCTGCATCCGCTGCAACACGCGGAAGGCGAACAAGCTGCCGCACGAGGCGAACATGCACCCCCTCCGCAAGCCCGCCGCCCCGCGTTGGCGCCCGATGTTCGGCCTGCGGGAAAATGCCTCCACCGACGAGAGCTGGGGCCATTTCATCGATCCGGATCCCTCCACGGTCCGCCTGTCGACCTGACCCGAACGCCGCGGGCGGAGCCGGCCGGCCCCGCCCGAGACGCCACGGGGGAAACGGCTTGGCTTACTTCAGGTCGGCCGGTTTCACTCCCTTCTTGAAGGCATCGAAGCCGAATTTCGTGGGCTCGAATTTTCCCACCGGCCTGCTATCCAGCTTCGCGGGGACTTCCAGCCCCGTGCCCCAGTAAACCGCATTCGTCACGAAGCGGGCCAGGCCGGGCGAGACGAAATCCGTGGCAGCGCCCATGGTGCTGCAGATCACCTTTTGCGTCTTGCCGTTGTCCAGCTTGCGGGCGCGGACCCAGGCCACCGGCATCATGGGATCGTTCTTTTTGCCTTCCACCGCCTTGTCATCCGGCTTCATGCCCTGGAGCACCTGGCCGCGCAGCAGCACGGTGGCGTCGTCCGGCAGCTTGGTCACGCCATACACGTCGCTGGGCCCCCATACGTCTTCCACGCCACGCAGCAGGGGGTGGTCCTTGTTCTCGGCCTCGATCACCCCGCGGGTGCTCTCCGTGCCGTGTTCCCCATGGTGGTTGATCCAGGTTTCCCCCAGCACCTTCTTGCCGAAGCCGCCGTTGGAATTGAAGGACCAGGAGGCGTAGGGGCTCTGCTTGTTCCGGGAGTAGTTGAAGGCGTGGGTGGAGGTCCGCAGCCCTAGCAGCGGCTTGCCGGACTCCACGTAGTCCGCGATGTGCTTCATCTTGTCATCCGGCAGCTCGCGGAAGCGCAGGCCGAAAATCAGGAAATCGGCGGAATCGATGGCCTCCACGCCGGGGATGTTCGTCTGTTCCTTCGGGTTGATCTCCCCGCTCTCCGGATCGATGGCGAAGAGCACGGTGCACTTGAAGCCGTGTTTCTCCGCGAGCATGCGGGCGAGCATGGGAAAGCTCTCCTCCGTGCGGTATTCCTCATCACCGCTCAAGAGCACCACGTGCTTGCCTTTGCCGGGGCCTTTCTTGCCTTCGAAGACCAGCCACGGATCATCGGCCAGCGCGGTGAGGGTCAGGGAGAGCGGAAGGACGCAGCGGAAAAAGGTAGTGGTCATGGATCGCGGATATACCGCGGAGCCAAGCGGCTTCTTGCCCCGGAGGCAAGGACTCCCCGCAAAAACGCAGAAAAAACCTCAAAAGCGCAGATCCGCAACCGGGCGGGAACCCGATCGGGCAGCTTCCCGCGCCTGCCGGTGCGGCAGCGATTTTCCCTTACGGCCACACCACCCGCGCCCAGACCGGGAAGTGATCCGAGGGCAGCTCCCGGATCGTCTCTCCGCGGCGGATGCCGGTGGCTTCCACCTCCGCCCCCGGGGTGATCAGGATATGGTCGATCCGCGGCCACCCCGCGCGCAGGGGCCGCCACAAGTGTAGCGTCTGCTGCCCCGGGCCTTCCGGAACCTTGGAGCGGAAGACATCCGTCAACGGTTGCTCCAGGCGCGGCACCGCGTTGCCCGAGAGGTACACGTCCTTGCCGGTGAAATAGGCGATCGCGGGATTGGCGTCCGCCGCATTGAAATCGCCGAGCAACACCACCGGCTCTTCCGGCCGGAGCCGGGCTCCGATGCGTTGCGAGACCAGGAGCGCGGCCTTCTCCCGGGAGGGCTGGTTGCG
>CBFGVD010000280.1:0-5208 GCA_965651965.1 uncultured Verrucomicrobiaceae bacterium
TCCTGGACGGCATGCTGCCCGGCATGGACGGCTGGGAGCTGCTGCTGCGCCTGCGGCCCGTGAAACCCACGCCCGTGCTCATGCTCACCGCGCGGGATGCCGTGCCGGACCGCATCCGCGGGCTGGATGCCGGGGCGGACGATTATCTGACCAAGCCCTTCGACTTCGAGGAACTGCTGGCCCGGCTCCGTGCCCTCATCCGGCGCAGCTCCGGAGTCGGCTCGAATCTCGTGGATCTCGGCGGCATCGTCGTGGATACCGCGGCGCGGCTCGTCACCCACGGCGGCGGCCCGGTCCCCCTCACCCCCCGCGAATATGCGCTGGTGGAATATCTGGCCCTGCACCGCGGCAGCGTGGTCAGCCGCACCGAGCTCTACGAGCACCTCTTCGACGAGAACGAGGACACGCTCTCCAATCTCCTGGACGTCCACGTCTCGAACGTGCGCAAGAAACTCGGCCCCGCCTTCATCTCCACCCGCCGCGGCCACGGCTACTGCATCGAATGAAGCGCGTCTTTCAATCCGTGCGCTGGCGGCTGCTGATCTGGTATTCCCTGATCTCCCTGCTGTTGGTCACGGGCCTCTGCTTGCTGGCCTACCGTTTGGCCGCGGAAGACCGCACCGCACAAATTGACCGGGACGTCCGGAACTTCCAGGGCACTTTCTTCCGCAGCCTCTTCGCCTCCCGCCCCCTGCCGGACCAGGACCGTCCGCCGACACTGGACGAAGTCCGGGAACGCCTGCGCAATCCCGGGGATGTCTCTTCCTTTCCTCCGGAACTCCACGCGCTCTTCGAGGGGGGTAAAGGCGGGAGCTACTTCGCCTGTTGGGACACGGACGGCACGCCCCTTTTCGTATCCGCCAATGCTCCGGAGGGACTGGCACCCGCTGCCGGTTTGAAGGATGGCGAACCGAAGCACGTGACCTCCGGCAACCGCAGGGAGCACCACCGCCGGCACCCCTCCGGCATGTCCACCGTGGTCGGCAGGGACATCACCGCGGAACAGGGCGATCTCCTGCGCTTCGGCTTGTTGCTCGCCATCGGCGGCGGCGCCGTCTGGCTCGCCGGCCTGGGCGGCGGCTGGTGGCTCGCCGGCCGCGCCCTGAAACCCATCGACTCCATCGGCCGCACCGCCTCGCGCATCGCCGCGGGAAATCTGGACGAGCGGATCGAGATCGCCGCGACCGACAACGAGCTCGACCGTCTGGGCCACGTGCTCAACGACACCTTCGACCGCCTCTCCGAAGCCATCGAACGCCAGAAGCGCTTCACCGCGGATGCCTCCCATGAGCTGCGCACGCCCGTAACGATCATCCTTTCAGAAACCCAGCGGGCGCTGAAACGCGAACGCGAACCGGAGCAATACCGCGAAATCCTGGGCACTTGCCGCAGCGCGGCCGAGCGCATGCGCGCGCTGGTGGAATCCCTGCTCGTGCTCGCCCGGCAGGACCTGCCCGCGGCCGATAGCCCCCGCATCCCTTGCGATCTCGCCGAGATCGCCCGCGGCGTGGCCGACCTGCTCCAGCCCCTGGCGGACGAACATTCCACCGGGATTACCCGCGAGCTCTCTACCGCCCCCGCCTCCGGCGATCCCCATTCGCTCGCCATGCTGGTGCAAAACCTCCTCTCGAATGCATTGGTCCATCCGCCCGCGGGAGGAACCGTCCGGATCAGGACCGGCGTGTCCGCGGGGAGCGCATTCCTGGAAGTGGAGGACGACGGCCCGGGCATTCCCGATGAGCATCTGCCGCGGCTCTTCGACCGCTTCTACCGTGCGGATAGCGCCCGCTCGCAGGGCAACGGCCACAGCGGCCTGGGTCTGGCCATCGCGAAAACCATCGTGGAAGCCCACGGCGGCAACATCGGCGTGGAGAGCAGTGCCGGAAAGGGCACCGCCTTCCGCGCGACGTTCCCGCCACCGCGGTAGAGCCCAGCGTGCCGGAATCGTCGGCCCGGTCCCTGAGCGGAAAAAAGCCCATCCCCCGCCCGCCCGCAGGATACCCTGAAAATCCCTCTTGCACGCGCCGAAATTTTTCGTAACGATATTTCTCGTCATGAGTAATCTCGTTTCGATCTGCCGCGCCCTGGGCGACGAGACCCGCTGGAGGATCGCCCGGCTGGCAATGGACGAGGCGCTTTGTGTCTGCGAACTGGCCGATATCCTCGAAATGCCGCAGTCCTCCGTTTCCAGCCACGTCCAGGTCATCCGCAAGGCGGGCCTCCTGGAGAGCGAGAAATGCGAGAAGTGGACCTACTTCCGGATCGCCCGCGAACATCTCCCCATGGTCCGCAGCCTGGCGAAGGCTTTCGCAGCGGACGAATCCTCCTTTTTTCCCGGGGACGGGGCCAAAGCCGCCGTCCGTCTCCGCCAGCGGGAGAATTCCTGCTGCCCCGGCCCCAAGAAACTCGCCACCCGGCGGAAAACCACTTTGACCCGATGAAACTCTCCGAACTCAAATCCCTGCTCGCCAACCACTCCGGCCTCCATTTCCGCATCCGCCTGCCGGATGGCTCGCCGGTCCCGCTCTCCTTCCACGTCACGGAGGTAGGGCGCGTTCACAAGACCTTCCTCGACTGCGGCGGCACCCTGCGGGAAACCCTCGCCTGCCAGCTCCAGGTCTGGGTGGGCCGGGATTACGATCACCGCATCGAGACCAAGAAAATGGCCGCGATCCTGGAAAAAGCGAAAGCCTGGCTGCCCGACGAGGACATCCCCGTGGAAATCGAATACGAGGACCGCGTGATCTCCCAATACACCATCGAAGGCCACGAGATCACGGAGGAAGCCGTGGTCCTGCTGCTTGCCCACAAGCATACGGAATGCCTCGCGCCCGAACTCTGCGGTCTCCCTTCCCTCGACCGCCTGCCCGCGATCGGTGGCGGCAAGTCCCCCTGCTGCGGCCCCGCGGGCTGCTGCTGATATGAAGCGCCTCCTCGCCGAGTTCCTGGGCACCTTCTTCCTCGTCTTCGCGGGGACAGGGGCCATCGTGATCGATCAGGCCGCCGGAGGGGTCATCGGCCATCCCGGCATCGCCCTGACCTTCGGGATGGTCGTTCTGGCAATGATCCACACCTTCGGCGACGTCAGCGGGGCGCATCTCAATCCCGCGGTCACGCTCGGCTTTGCAGCGGCCGGCCGCTTTCCCTGGCGGGACACGGCTCCCTTCATCGGTGCGCAGCTCGCCGGGGCTTTCGCCGCCAGCGGCCTGCTGAAGCTCCTCTTTCCCGGGCCAGGCACCCTGGGGGCCACCCTGCCGTCCGGCAGCGTGTCGCAGAGCTTCATCCTGGAAATCGTGCTCACCGCCTTTCTCATGCTCGTCATCCTGAGCGTCTCCACCGGGGCGAAGGAAAAGGGCATCACCGCGGGCATCGCCATCGGCTCCGTGGTCGGCCTGGAGGCGATGTTCGCCGGGCCGGTCTCCGGGGCCTCGATGAATCCCGCCCGCTCGCTCGCACCCGCCATCGTGAGCGGCCATCTCCAGCACCTCTGGCTCTACCCCGCCGCCACCATCCTCGGCGCCCTCCTCGCCGTCCCGCTCTGCCGCGCCCTCCGGGGGGGCGGCTGCTGCGGCGGCAAATGCACACCTCCATGAAACCGACCGTCCTCATCCTCTGCACCGGGAATTCCTGCCGCAGCCACATGGCAGAAGGCATCCTCCGCGCCGCCGCCGGCGACCTGCTCGATGTCCAAAGCGCCGGATCGAAGCCCGCCGGTTACGTCCATCCCCTTGCCGTCAAGGTCCTCGCGGAGATCGGGATCGATATCTCCGGCCACCATTCGAAGCACATGGACGAATTCCTTTCACAAAACGTGGAAACCGTCGTGACCGTCTGCGGCAATGCCGACCAGGCTTGCCCCATGTTCCCCGGGCAGATGAACCGCCACCACTGGGGCTTCGACGATCCCGCCCACGCCACCGGCACCGAGGAAGAGCAGATGGCTGTCTTTCGCCGCGTGCGGGATGAAATCCGCCGGGTCTTCGAGGCCTACGCCGCGGGCAGGAGAGATGCCGCGTGAAAAATCGGTGAACGCGACTCCCGGGCTCGCATTCTGCGAGCCTTCCGTAGGATCATGCTTTTTTCGGGGTATGAAGAGTCCTATGGAAGAGGTCAGCTACTGGCGTCGTTGGGCGGCCTTCTTCTTCATTCTCTCGGGTGCGCTGGGCATCCTTTCCTTCTATCTCGGCAGCTCTCTGGTTTTCACCCGCATGAGCGCGCGGCAGGACCTGCTGACCCATACTAACCTGTATTATCGGATGTGGAAATCGGGCGACCGCCGCTTCGAATCTTGCATCGCGTTCCCCGGCTTGGTTCATGACCGGGAATATAGGGAAGAATTGATCGGGACCAGCAGACGGGATTTCGAGCGGATTTTCCCAAATGCATTTCACGAACTCAGAAACCTGCCGCCAAGAGCCACTCACTCTCAAACTTGGCTCGTCAATGACTATGCAGCATCATTGGATATTCGGAAAGGCCGCGCCTCCTGGATTGCCGTTTTCCAGAATGACCGACTGGTGGAGCTGATCATGTTGAAATAGGCGAACACCCGGGTGCCGGATGCTGCGTGATACTCCTCGGTAAACCGCACTTGGCTCCGCACATCTCGACCTGTACACAGTGCCCGGTGCGCATCCTCATCTACGCCATGGGCAGCGCGGGGGACGTGCATCCCTTCGTCGGGGTCGGGCGTGCCCTGCAGGCCCGCGGGCATGAGGTCTTCCTCATTACCAGCGCCTTTTTCGAGAGCCTCGTGAAACGCGCCGGGCTTGGCTTCCGCGCCCTCGGCAGCGTGGCGGACTTCGAGCGCGTGCAGGGCGATCCCGATCTCTGGCACCCGCGCAAGGCCCTGCCCTGCGTGATCCGGCATGCCGCCGATCCTTCCTACGGGCTCATCCTCGATATAGCGAAGGAGCTGCATCTGCCGGGAAACACCCTTATCCTTGCCAGTTCGCTGGCCTGGGGGACCTTCGCCGCCCGGGAGCTTCTCGGCATCCCCGTCGCCACCGTCCACCTCGCGCCCTCGCTCTTCGTCAGTTCCCACCGGCAGCCGGTCCTTCACGGAGCGCCCGTCCCGCAGGGAGCACCCCGCTTTCTCAAATCCCTTCAATGGTGGGCGGCCGGGAAGGTCGTGGATCATCACGTGCTGCCCTCGCTCAACCGCTTCCGCCGGGAACAAGGCCTGCCGCCGATGCGCGGCATGCTGAG
>CBFGVD010000281.1:0-5180 GCA_965651965.1 uncultured Verrucomicrobiaceae bacterium
CGTGGAGCACGCCGCGGATGTTCACGTCGATCATCCGGTTCCACTCGTCGATCTTCAGGGCTTCGAGCGGGGAGAGCGGCATCACGCCGGCGTTGTTCACGATCACGTCGATACGGCCGAATTTCTCCAGGGCGACTCCGGCGAAGGCGCGGACGTCGTCGAGATCGGTGACATCGAGCGAAGCAAATTCCACGGTGCCGCCTTCTTCATTCAACTGCCTGGCCAGCGCCTCCAGGCGGTCGGTGCGGCGCGCGCCGATGACGAGGCGATGGCCTTGCCGCGCCAGCAAGCGGGCGGTGGCTTCGCCGATGCCGCTGCTGGCTCCGGTGATCAGGACGACTTTGGATTCGGTGGTGGTGGTGGTGGTGTTCATTTTTTCTTCCGAAGGGGGGAAGCGCGTTCATCGCGATTCCATGGCAGCACCATAGTCCGCCGGACGTTCCGCCGAAATACCCGATGGACCGGAATGATTGCCCGATCCTCTCGACCCCCGGATTCAAATTGCCAAATCACCCGCACTCATTGCCTATTTCTCCCATGATCGGCAACTCGACGAGGATGGCATTCTCCCGGGAAGATGCGGTGGCCGCGCCGCGGGACATCCGCTTGGCGACGCTTCTCGGAAACCTCGCCCAAGGAGAGGGCTATAGCGCCTCCCTTCTTCCCGGCGTGAAATTCATGCGCTCCACGCAGCCCGTGATACGGAGCAAGGTGTCCTACGATCCCAGCATCGTGATCGTGGCGCAGGGCAGGAAGCGCGGCTACCTGGGCGGCCAGATCTTCACCTACGATGCGAATCATTACCTGGTGCTTTCCGTGCCGCTGCCTTTCGAGTGCGAGACGATGGCCTCGCCGGAGGGTCCCTTGCTCGGCATTTCGGTCTCCGTTTCCCCGGGGGTCATCGCGGAACTGATGATGGAAGTCCGGATGGCCCGGCCGATCCCGATGGGCAAGCCGGAGTCCATCCGCGCCAATCCTCTCGACGACCGCCTCTACGATGCCGCGGTGCGTCTGGTGGAAGCGCTCGGAGATGCCGACGAGGCGCGGATCCTGGGTCCGCAGTGCGTGCGGGAGATCCTCTACCGCGTGCTCTGCGGGGAGGAAGGCGGGACCCTGCGCGCGCTGGCGGCCCCGCACACGCACTTCGGCCAGATCAGCCGGGCCCTGCACCGCATCCATGAAGACTACGCCAGCCCCATCGACATGGCCACGCTGGCGGCGGAAGCCGGGATGAGCCTCTCCACCTTCCACGCCCACTTCAAGGCAGTCACGAGTTCTCCGCCGCTCCAATACCTGAAGAGCATCCGCCTGCACAAGGCGCGGCTGCTGATGGTGAACCAAGGCGAAACCGCGAGCAGTGCCTGCAGGATGGTGGGCTATGAAAGCGCTTCGCAGTTCAACCGCGAGTTCAAGCGCTTCTTCGGCGATACCCCGGCGGCGGTGGCGGAGGAGATGCGGCGGAGCCTAATCAACCTGACATGATCCCGCTCGCCCGTCCTTTTTTCCGCAAGGCCGCGCGGCGGTTGTCCACGCCGCGACAGCCGGGAACAAACGGGACGCTCAAGCCCCGCGCATGAGGGAGATCTCCGCCAGGCTCACCAGCGAGCGCCAGAGCTCCTCCCGCGGCATGGTCTTGACCTGCTCCACCGTGAGCGCGCGCTCCAGCGTGAAACGGCCGGACCGGGTGCGCCGGAGGGCGCTGAGGTGAGCCCCGCATCCGAGCTTGGCACCGATGTCGTGGGCGTAGGTGCGGACGTAGAAGCCTTTCGAGCAATTCACGGTGAAATCGACTTCAGGCAGGTCGATACGGCGCACCTCGTACTTCGAGACGTTGACGGGGCGCGGCTCGCGGACCACTTCCTGGCCCTTGCGCGCCAGCTTGTAGAGCGGCACGCCGTCCTTCTTGATCGCGGAGACCATCGGGGGGATCTGTTCGAAAGCCCCGGTGAAGGATGCGAAGGCGGCATCGACCTGTTCCGCGGTGAAGGCGGGCACATCCTTTTCCTCCAGGATCTCCCCCTGGCGGTCCTGGGTGGAGGTGGTCTTGCCGAGCGTGAGCGTGCCTTCGTACTCCTTGTCCTCGCTCATCAGCAGATCCTGGATCTTCGTGGCGCGCTCCACCACCAGCATGAGCAGCCCGGTGGCCATGGGGTCGAGCGTGCCGCAGTGGCCGATCTTCTTCGTGCCCAGGGCGCGGCGGGCGATGGCAACCACGTCGTGCGAGGTCATGTCGGGGGCCTTGTCCACCAGCAGCACGCCGCTGGGCACCAGGGTTCCGGGAATCGGTCGGTTCATCGTAATCGTAAAATAAGATCAGGCCGCGGGCAGCGCCGTGCAAACGGCTTCCAGCACGCGCCGCTTCGCTTCTTCCAGCGGGCCGGCCATGCGGATGCCGGCGGCCAGGGCATGGCCGCCGCCGCCGAACTTGCCGCAGACCTCGCTCGCATCCACGCGCGGATCCTTCGAGCGCATGGAGACGCGGATTTTGCCGTCGGGAAGCTCCTCGAAGAAAAGCGCGACGGTCACGCCGTCGATGGCGCGGATGATGTCGATCAACCCCTCGCTGTCCTCCGGCTTGAGGCCCAGCTTCTCGCGCGTGGCCATGGTCAGTTCCCAGTGCGCCACGCGGTCGCCGCCGGCGAGTTCCAGCGTGTTCAGCAGCGCGCGCATCAGCTCCACCCGGCGAAAAGGATGGCTATCGTAAGTCAGGGAATTGATGCGCCCCACATCGAGACCGCGGCGGATGAGATCCGCGGCCATGAGGTAGGTTTCCTCCGTGGTGGAGGGATACTGGAAAGATCCGGTGTCGGTCGAGACGGCGACGTAAATCGAATCCCGCGATTCCGCGGGCAGCGGCAGGCCGAGCCCCACGATCAGCTTGTAGAGGATCTGGCCGGTGGCCGGGCTGCTCGCATCGATGAGATTCACATCGCCGTATGCCGGATTCGATTTGTGGTGGTCGATGTTCAGCCAGAGCTTCGCCTTGGAAGCGGCGTGCAGGGCATTGTCGCCGAGCCGGGGCTTCGCGGCGGTATCGAGCGCGATGGCGACCTCCACGTCCAGAGGCTCGGCCGGAGGGGTTTCCACGCGATCGGAACCCGGCAGGAAGCGCAGGTTGTCCGGCAGGCCGTCCTCGTTGATCACGCGGACTTTCTTCCCCGCAGCCTCCAGCGCGAAGGCGAGCGCGAGCTGGGAGCCGATGGCATCGCCATCCGGGCGCACGTGGCTCAGGATCACGAAGGACTCGTGGCGGGTGAAAATCTCGCCGATTTCCTGATAGCTGGCGTTTGTGCTCATGGTGGTCCTGCCCGCTCGCGGGGCGGGGATTCTTCCGATGAAGTCCTCAGGCGCAAGGACAAAGCAAGGCGGGCCTAGCGCTCCGCCCAGGCGCGGATCGCCTCCACCAGGCCCGGGATGTCGTGCCGCGCGGCCTCGAAGGCGGGCTCCACTCCATGTTTGCGCAGGGCCTCGCTGGTCACGGGGCCGATGCTTCCGGCCGCGCAGCCCTCCGGCCATGGCAGGCCCAGCTTGAAGAAATTCTCCACCGTGGAGGCGGAGGTGAAGGTCACCAGATCCGCGCCTTGCTCCGCCATCCGCGCGGCAGCCCCGGTCGGGTCGCCCGTTTCCGGCACCGTCTTGTAGGCGATGCATTCGTCCACGATGGCTCCCAGCGCGGTCAGGCCGTCGTAGATCACGTCCCGCGCTTCTTCCGCGCGCACCCACAGCATGGTGAGGTTTTCGATGGATTCCTTGCCGAATGCTTCCACCAAACCCTCCGCGACGAATTTCTCCGGGATCAGATCGACCCCGAAGCGGTATTCGCGGACCTTCCGCGCGGTTCCTTCCCCGATCACGGCGATCCGCGGGTTGCCCAGGCTGCGGGCGTCTTCGTAGGTGGCGAAGAAAGCATCGAAGAAACGCTCCACGCCGTTCGGGCTGGAGAAAACGAGCCAGTCGTATTCGTGCGCATGCGTCACCCCTTCCGCGAAGCCCTGCCTGTCGTCCGGCAGTTCGATGCGGATCGTCGGCAGCTCCATCACGTCCGCGCCCAATCCGGCGAGTTCCCGGCTCAGGGCGCCCGCTTGCTCGCGGGTGCGGGTGACGACGATGCGTTTCCCGAAAAGTGGGCGTTTCTCGAACCACTCGATCCTGGCCCTTTCTTTCACCACGCCGCCGATCACCGCCACGGCGGGCGAGCCGAACTCCGCCCGCTCCGCGATATCCGCGATGTCCGCGAGCGTGCCCGTGAGCGTTTTCTGCGAGCCGGTGGTGGCCCAGCGGATCAGGGCGATGGGCGTGAGCGGCTCGGCACCTCCCTCCACCAGGGATGCCGCGATCTCGCGCAGGCGCGCCATTCCCATCACGAAAACTTTCGTGCCGGGGGTCTTCGCCAGATGAGCGTAGTCGATCGAGCTTTCCTCCTTGGTCGGGTCCTCATGTCCGGTGAAAATCGTGAGCTGCGAACAATGGTCGCGATGGGTCACCGGGATACCGGCGTAGGCGGGCCCGCCGATGGTGGAGCTGATGCCCGGCACGATCTCGAAGGCCACGCCGGCTTCGGCCAGCTCCGCGGCTTCCTCGCCGCCGCGGCCGAAGATCATCGGGTCGCCGCCTTTCAGGCGCACCACCTTCTTGCCCTGGCGGGTCTTCTCCACGATCAAGGCATTGATCCCCTCCTGGGAGAGGGTGTGGTCCTTCGCGCGTTTGCCGACGTTGATCCTTTCGCAGTCCTTTTTTGCCCAGCGCAGGATCTCCGGGCTGCTCAAGGCGTCGTAAACGAGGACATCGGCCATTTCCACGCACTCCTTCCCGCGCAGGGTGATGAGGCCGGGATCGCCGGGACCGGCGCCCACGAGATAGCAAATGCCGGGAGTGCTCATTTCAGGGTATCGAAAAGTTCGCGTGCCACCGCCAGCGGGTCGCCGCCGCTGGCCTTCGAGCGGGCGGGCTCGCCCCCTTCATCGGGGAAAACCCGGGCTTCCATGTGGAGCACGCCGCCGTCGAAATCCGTGAAGACTCCCACCGGAGTGCTGCACCCGCCCTCCAGCAGGCGGAGGAATTCCCGCTCGGCGCGCACGCGCGTGACAGCGGTTTCATCCCGGATGCCGGCCACCAGCGCGGCGGCAGCCTCGTCTCCGGCACGGATCTCCAGGCCGATGGCCCCCTGCCCCGCGGCGGGG
>CBFGVD010000282.1:0-5141 GCA_965651965.1 uncultured Verrucomicrobiaceae bacterium
CGCCCAATCCTTCGCGGAGATTTTCTTCGGGAACTCCACCACCCTGGCGATGCCCTGCGTGGCCCTGGAAGCCGGGGAGATCGAGCAGCTCCGGCAGGCGGTGGAGGCGGATCCCGCGGTGGAAATCACCATCGACCTCGAGGCGAAGAAAGTGCGCTCCTCCGCCGGCCATGAATTTCCGCTGAGTATCCCCGAATCCGCCCGGGACGCGCTGGTTTCCGGCCGCTGGGATCCCATCCAGGAACTGCTGGACCGCGAACCGCAAATCGCGGAACGGGCAGCGGCCCTGCATTACGTCTGAATAGGGCTGCTTGAAACCCGGAAAAGACGGTTAGAGGCGCGATCCGGTCCGTTGGGTTGACGCGGCCGCCCCGCTAGGCTAGGCCTGCGCCCCATGACCGGACTCCGCTCCCTCCTTGCCCTCGTCTTCGCCTGTGCGTGTGCCGCCCCGGCTTCCGCCCAGATCGACGTGAGGCTGCAGATGGCCCGCAAGACCTTCGTGGCGGGCGAGCCGGTGCCGGTGACCGTGAGCATCACCAACCACTCCGGCCAGGATCTCACCCTGCAAGGCACCAAGAGCCTGGGGTGGATCGATTTCACCGTTTCCTCCTCCAACGGTTCTCCGCTGAGCCCGAAGGGACGGACCACCTTCGGCTCGGTCAAGATCCCCTTCGGCCAGACCATGGCCCGCAGTTTCGACCTGTCGCAGATCTACCCCCTGCGGGAAATGGGGAATTTCTCCGTGTACGGCGTGGTGCGGCTGCCCGGCCAGACCACGGAGGGCTTCATCTCCAACCGCCTCCTTTTCAACATCAACACCGCGCGGCCCTACTGGACGCAGCGGGTGGGCTTGCCGGGGAAGGCGGGGCAGATGCGCGAATTCCGCGTCCTGAACTTCACCGGCGGCAAGAAAGCGATGCTCTACGCGCAGGTGGTGGACCTGAAGACGGGCAGCGCGATGCAAACCCACTCGCTGGGAGAATACCTCAATTTCCGCAAGCCCTCGGTGACGCTCGACAGCCGCCAGGTCATGCACGTGCTCTACCTCATCGGCCCGGACGTGTGGTCGCACGCGCGGGTGGGGCCGGACGGCACGCTGCTGGGCAGCAAGCTCCACAAGACCGCCGGATCCAGCGATCCGGGACTCTACACGCTGCAGGACGGCTCCGTGCAGGTGGGGAACAGCATTCCCTACGATCCGAAGGCGGAAGCGGAAGCGCGCGGCAAGGCCCGGAAGGCTTCCGAGCGGCCCGCCTTCATCTTCGAGTAAGCCGCAGGAGATTGGCCTGCGGGATACGATTGCCCTTTACAGCGGAACTGCTTATATTTAAATAATCCAAATTTTCTTCGCAGGTTAACGATTTTAACCATGAAAGATTTCTTCCGTCTGTTCCTTTGCTTGCTCTTCCTCGCCTTCGCCGGCAGTGCCGCGCAGGCCCGTTCCTTCCGCACCGTCATCATCGATCCCGGCCACGGGGGCCACGACAAAGGGGGGCAGTGGGGCATGGTGTATGAGAAGCATCTGGCGCTGGACACGTCTGCCCGCCTGGAGACCGAGCTCAAAAAGCGCGGCTTCCGCACGGTGATGACCCGCCGGAGCGACTACTTCATCTCCCTGCCGGAGCGGGTGCGCATCGCCAGCCGCTACTCCGACGCGATCTTCGTGAGCGTGCACTACAACTACACCTGGAAGCAGGGTGTTTCCGGCCTGGAAACCTTCTTCCACTCCGGCCAGAGCCAGCCGCTCGCTTCCTACGTGCAGTCCGGCATGCTATCCAAGGTACGGGCCGTGAACCGCGGCGTGAAATTCGCGCGCTTCTACGTGATCCGGAACACCCGCTGCCCCTCCATCCTGGTGGAATGCGGCTTCGTGAGCAATGCGGCGGAACGCAGCCGGATGAAATCCGCGTGGTTCCGCCAATCCCTGGCGGAGGGAATCGCGGACGGCATCGTGCGCTTCCGCCGGGCGGGCTGATCGGCTAGAGTGCCGGCATGTCTTTCGTCACCGGTGCGGCCATGCGGTCGCTGGAGGAGGCCGCCTTCCGCCGCGGGATATCCGCGGAGCGGCTGATGGATCTGGCCGGGGAAGGAATCGCGGCACGGCTTGTCTCCCAATTCCCGTTGCCCGGCCGGGCCGTCGGCTATCTGGGCAAAGGGAACAACGCCGGGGACGCCCTGGTCGCCCTGCGGCATCTGAGGCGTGCGGGCTGGTCGGCTTCGCTCCGGGCGGCTTTCCCGGAAACGGCCTGGGGCGCGCTGCCCAGGAAAAAATCGCGCGAGCTGGGCCTGGAGCCCGAAGCTACCGCACCCGGCCCCCATGGTCCCGGCCCCCTGTTGCTCTTGGACGGCCTCCTGGGCATCGGGGCGAAAGGGCATCTGCGCGAACCTCTCGCCGCGCTGGCAGCGGAAATGGAAGCCCTGCGGCAGGATCGCGGCGCGATCGTGGCGGCCATGGACCTGCCCTCCGGGCTGGATGCCGACACCGGCGAGGGCGGCGGGGTGACGGCCGACCTCACCTTGACCGTGGCGGTGCCGAAAGCCGGTTTGGGAACGCCCGCGGGCATCCTGCGCTCCGGGCGCATCGTGCTCGTGCCGCTGGAGGATCTGCCACCCCCCGCGGGGGGCGATCCGGCATTTTTTTGTCCGGAGGCCTTTCCGGGGCTCCTCCCGCCGCGCTGCCATGAATTCCATAAAGGCGATGCCGGGCGGGTCGGTATCCTCGCGGGCTCCCCCGGCATGAGCGGGGCCGCCGTGCTCTGCGCCCGGGCGGCCCTGCATGCAGGCGCGGGGCTCGTGACGGTGCATGCGGAGGAGGATTTCCCCGCCGCGCTCGCCGCGGCCATGCCGCCGGAGGCAATGGTGCGGATTTCTCCGGACCCTGTGGGAGATGCCTTCGCGGCGCGGCATGATTCGCTGGTGATCGGACCGGGGACCGGGAATTGCAGCGCGGCCTACCATGCGGCTTTGGCCGGGCATCTGGCGGCGGACACGCGCCCGGCGGCGCTGGATGCGGACGCGCTGAACCGGATCGCCGGAACGGGCGGACAGGGCGTGCTGAAGCCCTGGCACGTGCTCACCCCGCACCCCGGGGAATTCGCGCGGATCGCCCCGGATCTGGCCGGCATGGACCGCACGGCGGCGTGCCGGGCCTTCGTCTCCCGCCACGCCTGCACGCTGCTGTTGAAAGGCGCGCGCACGCTGGTGGCGGCCCCGGGGCTCCCCGTGCGTTTCAATCCCACCGGCCATGCCGGGATGGCCTCCGGCGGCCAGGGAGACACACTGGCAGGAGTCATCGGCACGCTGCTCGCGCAGGACATGGCCGGGCCGGATGCCGCCGCCCTGGGAGCCTG
Source organism: uncultured Verrucomicrobiaceae bacterium (assembly GCA_965651965.1). Classification (GTDB taxonomy): domain Bacteria; phylum Verrucomicrobiota; class Verrucomicrobiia; order Verrucomicrobiales; family Akkermansiaceae; genus Haloferula. The sequence continues at coordinate 3,351 of CBFGVD010000282.1, forward strand.
GCTCTGCGGCCGCGCGGCGGAAAGATGCCTCGCGGAGAGCCCGCTGACCTTGGCGGGCGACACGATCCGCCATCTGGGCGGAGCGATCCGGGACTGGCGGGAACGAAGGCGCTGATCAAGCACCCGCGAGCTCGGCGAAGACCATCATGCCGGAGTTGGTTTGGAGCGTGCTGATGACCACCACGTCCTGGGTCGTGCCGATTTTCTTCGCGGCGTGGTTCACCACGATCATGGTGCCATCCGGCATGTAGCCGACACCCTGGTGCTCGTCCTTGCCGCCGCGGACAAGGGCGAGGCGGACTTTTTCCCCCACCCCGATGGAGGGCCTCAGCGCATCCATCAGCTCGTCCAGGTTCAAGACGTCCAGGCCGCGGAGTTTGGCCACCTTGCAGAGGCTTTCGTCGCTGGTCATGAGCCGGGCGCCGAGGAGCTGGGCGATGTGCAGGAGGCGGTTGTTCATCGCCTCGTTGCCGTTCACCCCCGCGTCCTCGATGCTTACCTGGATGTCGTTGGCCTTGCGCATGGATTCCAGGGAGGCCAGGCCGCGCTCCGCCCGCTCGCGCTTGGCCTGGGTGGGCGAATGGGCGAGCACCTGGATCTCATCCAGCACGAAGCGGGGCACCACCAGGCGGCCGCGCAGGAAACCGGAACGGATCACCCCGGCGACCCGGCCGTCCATGACGGTCTCCGCATCCAGCACCACCGGCTGGTCCGTGCTGCTGTCCTGGCGGAAACGGACGTAGGGAAGGATGAACGCGAAGTCATCCCGGCTGCTTCTCAGCGCGACCACCGCGCCGAGGAAACCCAGGGTGGCGTAAAGGAGCAGATTCAGGCTCAGGGTGAGCGTGGAAGCGATGTCGGCGGCGTTTTTCGCGAAGCCGAGACGGTCCCGGAACGTGATATTCACCAGATCGAAAATCTGCAGGCGGGTGAGCAGCCAGGCGCAAAAGACACCCACCAGGAGCCCGAAGGCCGCGGTCGAAAAGGCCCGGAGGCTGAAGCCCTTGATGAGCAATTCGATCCAAACGAAAATGCCGCCGATAAAAAGGCCGCCGCAGAGCCCTTGGAAGGTCGATATCTCGATATCGGTGCCCTTGGTGATCGAAGCCACGGCATAACCGGCCCCGGCGCAGACCAGCAGATAGAGCGTGCGGGCGATATTGACGGAAGCAGGTGCCATGGAATGCCCCGGAGCATCCGACATTCCGCCTTGAGCCGCAAGCTCAAGGGAAGCGCGGCAGGCCGCTTCGGGAAAAGCCCCGGAACCCAAAAAAAGGCCCCGTTTCCATGAGGAAACGGGGCCCCGGGAAAAATTCCGGTTCGTCGGGGGGCTCAATCCCAGTCGCCGCCGCCGTAGCCGCCTTTGTCGCCGTAGCCGCCCTTGCCGCCACGACCACCGCCGCCGCCGCCATAGCCGCCGCGACCACCGCCGCCGCCATAGCCGCCCTTGCCACCGCCGCCGCCCCGGCGCTCGCCGCCGAAGCCGCCGCCGCCGCCACCACCGCGGCGCTCGCCGCCGAAGCCGCCGCGACCGCCGCCGCCGCCACCGAAGCCGCCGGGCTTCTTCTCGCGGGGTTCGGCGGGATTGACCCGGAGCGGGCGGCCGCCCAATTCCTGACCGTCCACAGCATCAGCCGCTTCCTTGACACGGGAGGTATCAGCCAAGGTCACGAAGCAAAACCCGCGCGGGCGACCGGTCTCACGGTCCGTGACGATTTTCACTTTCTCCACCGGTCCGAAGGCGGCGAAGAGTTCGGCCACTTCTTCTTCGGTGGCGCTGAAGGGCAAGTT
>CBFGVD010000283.1:0-5130 GCA_965651965.1 uncultured Verrucomicrobiaceae bacterium
AAAGCCAGTTGATGCGGACGAAGGAAGACGCGCACGATTACCGCTACTTCCCCTGCCCCGACCTGCTGCCCATCCTCACGGCTCCGATCCTGGAAAAAGTGCGTCCGCTGCTCGGCGAGCGCCCGCACGAGCGATCCGCACGCTACGAGGCCGATTTCGGCGTGACCCCTTACGATGCCGCCGTGCTGTCCTCGGACCTGCCCTTGGCGCAGTTCTTCGAGGCGCTCGCCGCCACCCCCGGCATTCCCGGGAAAAAGGCCGCGAATTTCCTGCTCAACACCCTGCTGGGCGCACTGAACGACCGCTCCATCGCCGTTGGCGACTCGCCCTTGGCCGCGAGCAAGATCGGCGAACTCCTGAAGCTGGTGGAAGACGGCACCCTGGCCCTGAGCCAGGCCAAGGAAGTGCTGGCGGTGCTGCTCGACAGCCCGGACCGCGACCCCGCCGCGGTGGCGAAGGAACTCGGCTTCGAGCCCGCGGACGCCGGCGAACTGGAAGCCCTCTGCGACCAGGTCATCGCCGCGAATCCCGACAAGGTCGCAGAGATCAAGGGCGGCAACGAAAAGCTGCTCAACTGGCTCACCGGCCAGGTGATGAAAGCCGCCCCCAACAAGCCGAACCCGAAGCAGGTGACGGACTTGTTGAAGGGGAAGCTGGGGGTTTGAATCCATCATGAGCATCCAGCGGCACCTTCCCGAGTTCGCACATTCCCTCTTCCGCCGGTTCGAAGAGGAGAGCATTCCTCTCTTGCTCGCGGGAGGTTGGGCCGTTTGTTTTCATGGTCATTCGAGGACCACGCTCGACATTGACTGGATTTGCAGGCGCTCCCAATGGGACGAGGCGTGCGGATTGATGGGACGGAGCGGTTTCGTCCGCATGACCGACGGCATGGCGTCGCGATTCAAGCACCGCAGCGACCCTTCCATTCCGTTCATCGACCTGATCTGGGTGGATGACTCGACCTTCGCGACGATGAGAGAGACATCGCTGGGTTCCCCGGGGCCGCTTGTCGTTCCGATGCTCGGCCTCAAGGCACTCCTCGCGATGAAACTGTACGCGCTTAAAGACGGGGAGACGAGGGATCACAAAGACCTGCTGGATATCCGGAGCCTTTTACGCTATTCTCCAACCAAGATCCCCGACGACGAACTGCGGGCCATGTGCGAGCGCTATGCCGGGCCGGACGCTTACGCCGCGATCAAGAGTAGCCCATGAAGATCATCGACCTCAGTCTTCCCGACCTTTCCGGGCACCCCGCCCCGCCCCAGGTGGACTTGGGCACCTTCGAAGCATGGGTGCGCGGCGATGCGGCGACCAAGACCCGCGCCGCGATGACGGACGAGGAAATCCTTGCCGATTTCATGCGCAACGAAGGCCGCCAAACCGAGGAATGGCCGGATTTCGGGGCGGCCTGATTCCCCTCCGGCGTTCAATGTTGGACCTTCGATGTCCGATATTCATCCTCCCCCGGTGCTTCACCACGGCGATTGCCTCCAAGTGCTTCCCTCCCTGCCCGACGGCTCGGTGGATCTCGTCGTCACTTCCCCGCCCTACAACCTCGGCATCGCCTACCGCAGCTTCGACGACACCGCGGGCCGCTCCGAATTCCTTCAATGGTGCCTCGCCTGGGCCGCAGAACTGAAACGGGTGCTCGCCGATGACGGCTCCTTCTTCCTGAATGTGGGCGCCTCCCCCGCGAATCCCCTGCTGCCGCACCAGATCGTCCTCGCCTTCACGGAGGGCCCGGAACCGCTCTTCGTGCTTCAGAATACCTTCCACTGGATCAAATCCATCACCGTGGAAACCCGCGGCGGGGACCAGATCAGCGCGGGGCATTTCAAGCCCATCAACTCCAAGCGCTTTGTCAACGACTGCCACGAATACGTTTTCCACCTGACCAAGCGGGGAGACGTGGAGGTGGACCGCCGCGGCGCTGGCGTGCCCTACCAGGACAAGTCGAACATCGCCCGCTGGGGCCACACCGGCGGAGTGGACCGCCGCTGCCGTGGGAATACCTGGTTCATCCCCTATGACACGATCCAATCCAGGAACAAGGAACGCCCCCATCCCGCCAGCTTTCCCGTTGCCTTGGTGGAGCAGTGCATCCTTCTCCACGGCAAAGGCCAGGGCACCCGCTTGCTCGATCCCTTCCTCGGCATCGGCAGCTCCGCCGTAGCCGCGAAACGGCAGGGGATCGTGGATTTCACCGGCATCGAGCTGGATGACTATTACCTCTCCGTCGCGCGCGACCGTCTCGGGGAGCCGGATCCTATCGCCGCCACCGAGGGCAAATAATCGTTTGGAATCCCGGGACGTCCGCCGCTACCCTCCGGTCGTGGACGAGCCGGAGCAGATCGATAGCGTGGAGGAATATACCAAGGTCGAATCCATTTTCGTCCGCCACCGGAACGCCCTGGTCCTGCGGGCGAAATTCGCCCCTATCTACACGGACTACTACCTGCACCTCATGCAGCACGGCATCCGCCACTCCCAGGAGCTGGATGAGATGCTCAAGGACTTCCTGGCCGGGATCACCCTGCACTGCGTCGCACGGCCCTGGGCGGAAACCATGGCCTGGACGGTGAACCTGCGGGCCCCGCGGGTGAATATCTTCGTCACCGCCAGTTCCCTGGAGGAAGCCGTGACCGGCCGCATTTTCACCGAGGACGTGCGCGAGCCGGACCGGAATTTCTTCTACTCCCAGGTCACGGCCAAGCACTTCGATGAACCGCGCCTCTCCATGCTGGAGGTGGACGACCGCGATCCCTTGCACTGGCTGGAGCAATATTACTCCCAGTCCGAGCAGCGGCCCGCCCGCATGTTCCGCCACGAGGACGAACTTTTCACCCTCGTGACCGCCCAGCCGGATTGCGATGAAGAATGGCTCGCCGGACTGGATGCCGAAGCCGCGGAGCGGGTGCAGGAAACCGAGGAAACCACCCTGCTGGAAACCCGCCGCTTCCGCTTCCACTGCGGTTGCGATCTCGGGAAAATCCTGCCCGTGCTCGGCTCCTGGCGCGAACGCCCGGACGATCTCTTCGAGGACGCGGATGTCATCACCGTCCAGTGCCCGCGCTGCGCGGCGAAATATAGGATCACGCGGGACATGCTCTGATGCCGCGCTCCTTCCACCACCGCGATTTCGCCGATCTTCCCGCCCTTGTCGCCGCGAAGGAGGCGGCCGGACTGCGCGTCTCCCTGTGCATCCCCACGCTGAACGAGGAAGGCACCATCGCCCGCATCGTCTCCGTGCTACGGGAGGAATTGCTGGAGAAACATCCTCTCCTCGATGAAATCGCCGTCATCGATTCCGGTTCCACGGACCGCACCCGGGCCCTGGCCGCGGAGGCGGGGGCGGAGGTCGTGGGTGCCGCGCAGATCCTGCCTTTCCATGGCCACCGCACCGGCAAGGGGGAAAACCTCTGGAAAGCCGTCCACCACCTCTCCGGGGACATCCTCTGCTTCGTGGATGGCGATATCGGGAATATCCATCCCCGCTTCGTCTACGGCACCGTGGGACCCCTGATCCATCACCCTGGGATCGGCTATGTGAAGGGCTTCTACGAGCGCCCCCTGCTGGCTGCGGAGGGAGTCGATCCCCGCGGCGGCGGCCGGGTCACGGAGATCCTCGTCCGGCCGCTTTTCCAGCGTTTCTACCCGGACCTTGCGGGCCTCCACCAGCCACTGGCCGGGGAATACGCCGCGCGGCGGGAAATCCTGGAGGCGATCCCCTTCCCCGCCGGATACGGCGTGGAAACCGCGCACCTACTGGATGTCCGTCGCCTGCATGGCGTTGCCGCGCTCGCTCAGACGGATCTCGACGAGCGCATCCACCGGAACCGCTCCCTGGCCCAGCTCGGGCGGATGTCCGGGGAGATTCTGGACGCTTTTTTCGCCCGCCATCCGCTCCCGCTTCATGCCGAGGAGGAGCGCCCGCCGCTGATTTCGCTCCCGGAGTATCGCGAGCGCTTCCCTGCCGCCGCGGAGCGCGCTAAGAAGCCCGCGTGAGTTCGCCGGAAATACGTGAACTGGAGCCCCGGGACTTGCCGGCCGCCACGGACCTGCTCGCGCATTTGAATCCGGGCATACCCCCGGAGGTCCTCGGCCGGAGATTCGCCGCCATCCTGGCGGAGCACCCTCACTACCATGCCTTCGGGGCTTTTCAGGCAGGCCGGCTCGCGGCCCTGGCCGGAGCATGGATCGCCACCAAGGTCTGGTGCGGGCGCTACCTGGAGGTGGACAATCTGGTGGTGGACCCCTCCCTGCGCTCCTCCGGCCTCGGCACGGCCCTGATCCGGCACCTTGAAGATTTCGCGCGGGAGCGGGAGTGCAATCTCGCCGTCCTGGACAGTTATACCTCGAACCACGCTTCCCACCGTCTCTATCATCGCCTCGGGTTCGAGATCTGGGGTTTCCATTTCGTGAAGCCCTTCGGTCCTCTGGACCGCTGACCCGACCGATCGACCATGAGCCCGTCTTTTTCCGTCGCCATCGTCCATTATCACCTCCACCGCGGCGGGGTCACGCGGGTCATCCAGACCGCCTCCCGCTGCCTGGCGGAGGCCGGGATTCCACACGTGATCCTGAGCGGGGAGCCGGATGAAAGCGGCACCAAGCTGCCGGTGCAGGTGGTGGAGGGCCTGGGCTACGGGGCGGGGCCCGGCGGCATCAGCAGCCTCCAGTTGGTCCAGGCGATGCGCGGGGCGGTTTCCAGCGCGCTCGGCCCCGGGCCGGTGGTCTGGCATTTCCACAACCATTCCCTGGGCCGGAACCGGGCCATGGCGGATGCCGTGGCGATCCTGGCCGAAGCCGGGGAGGCGATGGTCCTCCAGTTCCACGACTTCGCGGAGGACGGGAGGCCGCAGAATTACCCCGTGATTGCCGATACGGAGACGCTCTACCCCCACTCCCCCCGTATCCGCCAGGCTTTCATCAATTCCCGGGACCGGGGCCACCTCGTGGCCGCAGGACTGCCTGCGGCCCGCTCCGTCCTGCTGCCGAATGCGATCACCCCCCCGGCGGCCGTCAAGCCGCTGGAAAAGGCACCCCGGGACCCTTTGGTCCTCTATCCCGTACGGGGCATCCGGCGGAAAAACCTCGGCGAGCTCTTCCTCCTGGCCGCGCTCTCGC
>CBFGVD010000284.1:0-5120 GCA_965651965.1 uncultured Verrucomicrobiaceae bacterium
TACAATTTCGCGGAAGCGCAGCCCTACTATGAAAAGGCGATCCTGTTGATCTTCGCCTCCTGCATCTTCGATCTGCTGGACGGCCGGCTGGCGCGGCTGGGCGGCAAGGAATCGCCCTTCGGGAGGGAGTTCGATTCCCTGGCGGACATCATCTCCTTCGGCATGGCTCCCTCCATGCTGATGGCGAAGGCGGTGCTGCTGCCGATCGGCGACGTGGGCTGGTGGCTGGCCTGCATCTACGTGCTCTGCGGGGCGATCCGGCTGGCGCGCTTCAACTGCCTGGCGGCGCTGCCGCGATCCGCCAACGTCGGCACGGACTTCCGCGGCATCCCCATCCCGATGGCGGCGGGCTTCATTTCCTCCCTGACCTACCTGATCATCTATTTCAACGAGAACGACCGGAATCTGGGAGCATGGAAGTACGTGCTGGCGGGAGCGATGCTGGGGCTTTCTTTCCTGATGGTGAGCAACGTGCGCTACCCGAGCTTCAAGAAAGTGGGCTGGCGGACGCGGGCGACACCGCTGCTGATCGTGGCGGCGGTGGTGGTGGTGATCGTGACGGTGCGCTTCCACTACATCATGCCGGCGGTGCTTTTCAGCTCCTACCTGCTCTACGGGCTGGTGGTGCGGCCCTTCCTGCCCACGGAAATGCAGCGGGAGATCGAGGCCGCCGGGGAGGGCGGCGACGATGAAAAGGATCCGGAAGTTTAAAAAAATTTGATTAAGTTTGCCTGATGATTTAATGGTGCGAGCGAAATGTTTCGTGCCGGACCCCAAAGCATTCCCTTTCCCGGCCGGGCGGCGGTTCTGGCGATCCTGCTATGCCTGGCCTTCCTGGGCGGCGCGGCGGAGGCGGCGCGGTTTTCCACGGTGGTGATCGATGCCGGGCACGGCGGGAAGGACAAGGGAGCCTTCCGCAGCGGGATCCGGGAGTCGCATCTGACGCTTGCCACCGCCCAGCGCCTGGAAAAGCTCCTGAAGAGGAAAGGGCTGCGGACGGTGATGACCCGGCGCAGCGATGTCTTCGTATCGCTCGGCAGCAGGGTGGCGATCGCGAACCGCTATCGTTCGGCGGTCTTCGTAAGCATCCATTTCAATGCCTGCCTGGATACGAGATACCGGGGGGTGGAAACTTTCTACGGCGGTGCCGCGAGCGTGAAACTGGCGAAGGCCATCCAGACCCGCATGGCGGGCCGGCTGAAAACCCGGAACCGGGGCGTGAAGACGCGGAATTTCAAGGTGCTGCGGCTGACCCGCTGCCCCGCCGTGCTGGTCGAGTGCGGATTCCTGAGCAATGCGGCCGAGCGCTCGCGCTGCCGCACGGCCTGGTACCAGCAGACCGCCGCGCAGGCGATCTGCGACGGCATCCTGGCGGCAAGGTAGAGCCGGGGCGCTGCGGAAGGGAGGGGCCGGGTGCGCTTTCCTTCAAGAGCCCGGCCGCGACGGACCGCGGTCAGGGGCTCATGACGCCCTTCTTCGAGGGCGCGGCGACGGCGGCGAGGAAGCGGGCCGCGGCTTCCGGCCATTCGAGTTCCGCGGCTTCTTTCAACGCGTCTTCCCGGCGCTTGGAGGAGAGATAGACGAGCTGGTAGGCGCGCTTGATCGCTGCCCGCTCCGCGGCGGAGAAGCCCGCGCGCTTCAGGCCCACGGAATTGAGCCCGGCAAGGGTATTGATGCCGTAGGCGGTGCAGTAGGGCGGCACGTCCTGGCTCACGGCGGTGAGACCCTGGACCATCGCCAGGTCGCCGATTTTCACGAACTGGTGGAAGCCCGCCGCCCCGCCGAGGAATGCCTTGTTCCCCACGGTGACGTGGCCGCCGAGCAGGACGTTGTTCGCCAGGATATTGCCGTCCCCCAGGCGGACATCGTGGGCCAGGTGCACGCCGGTCATGAGGAAATTGCCCTCGCCCATGACCGTATCGCAGCCGGACTTCGAGCCGCGGTGGACGGTCACGTATTCCCGCAGGGTATTGCGCGGGCCGATGACGACGCCCGAGGTGCAGGCGGGATCGAAGGAAAGATCCTGGGGATCGGCACCGACCACGGCCCCCCAGCCGACGCTGCTGCCCGCGCCGATGCGGGTGCGGCCGGAAATCCAGGCGTGGCCGCCGATTTTCACGCCGGCGGCCAGTTTCACCGGTCCTTCGATGACGGCGAAGGGGCCGACGCTGACATCGTCGGCAAGTTCCGCTTCGGGGGAAATGCTGGCGCTGGGATGGATGAGAGGCACGGCGGGCTTGTAGATGCCGGGCCGGGGGCGGGCAAGGCCGGGCGATGTCCCGGCGGGGGAAGATCGGCGTTGAGAAGCACCGGCGGCCCGGGCAAGTTCCCCCTCGTGAAGATCCACCGGATGCTGGCGGAAGGGTGTGCGGGAATGCTGCGCGAGGTATTCGAGCGCGGGCGGGTGCTGGACCGGGTGGTCGAGCAGGTCTTCCGGGCGAATCCGAAGTGGGGGAAGCGGGACCGGCATTTCGTGGCGGAGACCGTTTTCGAGGTGGTCCGCTGGCGGCGGGCCCTGGCTTTCGTGGCGGATGGCACCGGGATCGAGGCGCTGTGCGCGGCGCAATGGAACCGCGGCGGCATGGAAATCCCCGCGTGGTGGACCTGGCAGGGCTGCACGGTCGCGGAGATGAATACGCGCGAGGAAGGCCTGGGCGGGGAAGCGCGGGCGGTGCGAGAATCGATCCCCGACTGGCTGGATGCGAGGGGCGCGGCGGAACTCGGGGAGGCCTGGGATGCGGAGCTGGCGGCGCTGAATCACCGCGCGCACGTGTATTTGCGGGTGAACCGCCTGCGCCTTTCCCCGGAGGAGGCGGTCCGCTGGCTGGCGGGGGAGGGCGTGCATGCGGAGCGGGTCCCCGGGGCGGAGGACGCGCTGGTCCTGCCGGAGGGGAAGAGCCTGCCGAAGGCGCTGGCGGCGGAGGGTCTGGTGGAGATCCAGGACGCGGGATCCCAGGCGGTGGCGCCCTTGCTCGGCGCGGAGCCGGGCATGCGGGTGATCGATGCCTGCGCCGGAGCAGGCGGGAAGACCCTGCATCTGGCCGCGCGGATGCAGGGCAGGGGGGAGATCCTGGCGATGGATGTCTCCGCGGCGAAGCTGAGCGAACTGCGCCGCCGCGCCAGCCGGGCGGGCACGCGGATCATCCGCACGGAAACGTGGCGGGAAGACTCCCTGAAACGCTACGCGGGATGGGCGGACCGGATCTTGATCGACGCCCCCTGCTCCGGCCTGGGCACGCTGCGCCGCCAGCCGGATCTGAAATGGCGGCTGGACGAAGCGGCGTTGGAAAAAATCAAGCGCCTTCAGCGGCGGCTGCTCGATCACTACCCGGCGCTGCTCCGGCCGGGCGGGAAATTCGTCTATGCGACCTGCTCCGTGCTGCCCTCCGAGAACGGCGGCCAGCTCGCACTGCTGGCGGAGCGGGACGGCCGCTACCGGGTGGAAGAAAGCGTGACCATCTCACCCGCCGCCGCGGGTTGGGACGGCTTTTTCGCGGCGCGGCTAAGCATGTAACGGGCGGGCAGCGCGACCTCACGGATCTTGCCAGGGCGGGCAGCGCGGCTATACCCGCTGGCATGAAGATTTCCGCCCTGTTCCTTGCCCTCGCCCTTTTTCCCGCCGCCGAGGCCGCGGAGCGACCCTGGGTGAAACTTTTCAACGGCAAGGACCTGAGCGGCTGGACGCCGAAATTCGCGGGCCATCCGCTCGGCGCGAACCCGCACGATACCTTCCGGGTGGAAGACGGGATCCTGAAGGTTTCCTACGAGGGCTACGACAAGTTCCGGGAGCAGTACGGCCACCTCTACTCGAACCTCGCCTACTCGCACTACATCCTGCGGATGGAATACCGCTTCGCCGGGAAGATGATGGCGGATGCACCCGGCTACGTGAACCTGAACAGCGGCGTGATGATCCATTCCCAGACCCCGCAGAGCATGGGGCTGGCCCAGGCCTTCCCCTCCAGCCTGGAGTTCCAGTTCCTGGCGGACGAAGGCAATGGCAAGCGGGCGACGGGCAACGTCTGCACGCCGGGCACGCTGATCGAGATCGACGGCCGGCTGATCAAGCAACACATCGTGGAATCGGCGGCACCCACCTTCCCGGCGGAGGAGTGGGTGAAGATCGAGGTGGAAGTCCGCGGCAGCGAGCAGGTGGTCCACCGGGTGAACGGCAAGGAAGTCCTGCGTTACCAGCGCCCGCAGCTCGACCCGGAGAATCACATTTCCCCGGCTTCCGAACTGCTGGATGCGGGCGCGCCGAAACTCCTGGGCTACGGGCACATAGCGCTCCAGGCGGAAGGCCAGCCGGTGTGGTTCCGGAATATCGAGCTGAAGCCGCTGGAGGAGTAATACCGGAGCCGATCCCGCACCGGGGGGAAGACAGGATCAGAGCAGTCCGTCGGTGCCCAGGCAGGCTTGCAGGATCTGCATCCGCTTCGGCGCGTCTTCCATGCCCGCCATGTCGATATTCAGGGCGAAGGGGTGCTCCGCTCCGTCCTTTTCCACCCAGCCTACGATCCAGCCGATCTGCGGCCTGGTGCTCGTGCCCCACCCGGTCTTGTAGCGGATCACGGCATTCCCCGCGTTTTCCCGCGGGATGATCTCCTTCACGGTCCGGATCGTGGCCGGCTTCAGCGGCAGGTCGCCGGAGAGCAGACGCCGGATGAAGCGGACCTGCTCCACGGCGGAGATTTCCAAAGGACCGTCCAGCCAGAAGCGGTCCACCACCTCGCCGGTCTTCGCATTCCCGTAGTCCAGGGAAGCGACCGCCTTTGCCATCCGCTCCTTCCCGATGCGGCGGGCGAGCTCCTGATAGACGGGCACGGAAGAGATTTTCATCGCCTCCTGCAGGTCGGCATCCTTTTCCCAAGCCTTGATGAACTGGGGCTTGCCGCCGTACGGCAGCACCTCGTCCACGCCGGATACCGCGCCGGTCTCCAGGCCGATCAAGGAATTGGCGATCTTGAAGGTGGAGGCCGGTATGAACCGCGCGGCGGCCCGCTCCGGATTCCAGACCCGGAGATGCCCGGATTTCCCGTCCGCCAGCACGAAAGTGCCGACGGCCTCCGCATGTTTGAAATGATTCCCGAAGGCGGGCACGGGCTGCATCCCCGGCCGCG
>CBFGVD010000285.1:0-5115 GCA_965651965.1 uncultured Verrucomicrobiaceae bacterium
CGAGCGACTTGCGCAGGAAGGCCATGTCTTCCGGATTCCGCGCCGAGTATTCCTCCAGTTGAGTGCGGACTTTCTCCACGCGGGCGTCGATGTTTTCCGGTGTCAGCAATTCGCCGTAGCCGCCGGGACCTTGCAGGCGGGCGAGCATTTCATTCCCGATCGCGGGTGTCGCGTGGAAAAGATCGATCCAGCCCTCCAGTTTGCCCGATGGGTCCGCGGCGGGCGGCAGGGCGGGGGAGTTCAGCGGGTGGCCGTCCAGGAAGTCCCACACCTCCACCGGCGGGGCGTGCGGGGCGGCGGCATTCGCGCTCGCGGCCAGTTCCGCCAGGGCGCGGCGGTCCGTGGCGAAGTAAGGGTCCGGATCGCCGAGCTCTGGAAAGGCGAGCTGGAAGAGCGCGTGGTTCGGCGTGAAGAAAATCACCAGCCGGGTGTTCTTTTCCCGGCAGCGCTTCACGATGTCCTTCATCATGGCCATCTTGTCCGCGGAGAGTCCGCCGTTGAGCGTGTGGTTCCGTACCATCCGCGCGGTGGTGGAGAGGTAGAGCGAGGCGATGAGCGCGCGCTGGTTCTCCGGGAAGGGCGTGTGCGTGCGGAAGCCCTGCGGGGAGTGCTCCGCCGCCTGGCCGCGGGCGGCGCGGCCGAGCGTGGCGGTGGAGGCGGCAATGGTGGAAATCCCCGCCCGGTAGCGCAGCTCCCGCTCGAAGACATTCGCCGCGGGGTCGAGCGGGGAGAGGGTGAAGTCCGCGGGCTTGTTCTTCGGCGGCGGCGTGGTCAGGTCGCTGGGGTCGAGCGCGACCACAACCAGCTCCGGATTCTGCCGCTCCATGAAATAGCGGAACATTTCGTAGTTCTCCGCGATCAGCCCGGCATTCAGGCCGAAGTTCCCGCACTTCATCCCCGCGAAGGCAGGGTGCCGCGGATCGAGCCCGATGTCCACGCGGGAGGAGCCGAAGAGCCCGGCATCCCAGGTGCCGGAGCGGACGAGCCCGGCCTTGGCGGTGCGGTTCCAGGTATTGTCGATCTCGCGGTAAGGATCGAGCTTGGCGGAGGTCCAGGGCGCGGGGGCCACCCGCCAGGGATTCACCCAGGTATTCAGCGCCAGCCCGAGTACCGCCGTGCCGGGGATCAGCAGGAGGAAAAAACGATGGTAGCGGCGGAGGCTGCGCACGGTGTCAGAACTGGAAGTAGATGAACTCGCTCACCTTGTCGAACTGCAGGCCGGTGACGACCATCAGGACCACCATTGCGGCGGCGAAGAAAGGCGTGGGCCGCCACTGCCACCAGCGCCGCTGCGCGCGCTCCGGATAGGGCGCGCCGGAGACGCGCAGGGCCGGCTTGTAGCGGGCGAAGATCTCCTGGGTATTCGGCAGCAGCCAGCAGGCCAGCAAGGCCAGGCCCACCCACAGGGGCGACACGCTGGCGATCACCCGCGCGGCCTTGTCCGGCATCCCGCCGAAGCCGTTCGCCCCGGCCATGGAGGCGAGCATGCGCCCCGCGCTGGCGAAGTCGTGCGCGCGGAAGAACACCCACGCGACGAGCACGGCCAGAAAGGTGAGCAGTACGGCCGCGGGCCGCGGCAGCGCGCCCAGGCCCAGCTTTTTACGCAGGGCGGACCAGCCGTGGTTCGCGCACAGGTAGGCCCCGTGCAGCGCCCCCCAGATCACGAAGGTCCAGCCCGCGCCGTGCCAGAGGCCGCCCAGCAGCATCGTCAGCATCAGGTTCACGTAGCGGCGGGAGGGGCCTTTCCGGTTCCCCCCCAGCGGGATGTAGAGGTATTCCCGCAGGAAGCGGGAGAGCGTCATGTGCCAGCGCCGCCAGAACTCGATCACCGAGGTTGCCTTGTAGGGCGAGTGGAAATTCAGCGGGAAGCGGATGCCGAACATCCGCGCCGAGCCGATCGCCATGTCCGAATAGCCTGAGAAGTCGAAATAGAGCTGCAGGGCATAGGCCAAAGCGCCGATCCATGCCTCCGCCATGGTGGGATCGCGCCCGTCGCCCGCAGCCAGGGCGAAGATCGGGTTCGCGATGGGTGCCAGGTTGTCCGCGATCACCACCTTCTTGAACATGCCGACCAGGAAGATCCCGAGACCGGGCGGGAAATCCCGGTGCCAGCCGTGGTTCTTCCGCCGGAACTGCGGCATCATCTCCCGGTGATGGATCAGCGGGCCCGCGATGAGATGCGGGAAGAACGTGACGAAAAGCAGGTAGTCCGTGAAATGATACTCCTCCGTGAGCCCCTTCCACGCATCCACGAGGTAGGCGATCTGGAGGAAGGTGAAGAAGGAAATCGCCAGCGGCAGCGTGATCTTCGCGATTTCCCCCGGCCAGCCGGTGAGGTCCGTGGCGATGCCCGCGAGGAAGCCCGCGTATTTGTAGTAGCCGAGCAGCAGGAGATTCGCCGCCACGGAGAAGCCGAGCAGGATCTTCCCCCGCGGCGTGTGCTTGAGCCGGGAAAGGAAGCGACCGAGCAGGTAATTCGCCCCGCAGGAGCCGAGGATGAGAACCAGGTACTTCGGGCTCCAGGGTTCCTCCGGGTCGGGATTCCAGACGCCGTAGTAAACCAGCGACACCAGCACCAGCCAGCCGAGCCCCAGCCGGTAGGGCGCGCGTTTCAGGGCCAGGAAGCCCAGCAGCGCCACCGGCAGGAAGACCAGCAGGAAGGTGTAGGAATTGAAAAGCATCAGGCGGGGCCGGAAAGGACGAAGGACGAATGGCCCGCGCTCCGCGGGCCCAGCTTCATTCCAGGAAAGACTTCATTCGGCATTCGGGAATTCTGCATTCGTCATGGGATTTCCAGCACGCCCGCCTTCTCCAGTTCCGTCAATGCCAGCGGCATGAGCCTTTGCGAAAGGTGGGTGCCATCGTGGAAGAGCGCGCGCTCCGCCTTCTCCATCGGCGGATGATATTTCCCGGCCAGCGCGAGGAAGGGAATCCCCGTCCGCGCGCAATGTTCGCGCAGGCGCCCGATGTAGGCGTAGGTGATGTCCCGCCGCAGCTCCCAGGGTCCGATGAAGGGGAAAGTGGGGCTGGAGAGCTTCTCGTCCTTCGGGATGATCTGCGGCGGCCCCCAGACCACGGGCCGGAAACCGAGCGCGGCGATTTCCTCCGGCAGCTTCACGAATTTCGCGGCGGTCTTTTCCACCACCTCTTCGATCTTGCCGCCGGCCTTCACCGCCTTGGCCATGTGGATCCGGCAATCGATCTCGCCGAAGGACAGGATGATCTTCGAACCCGGTTTGATGTCCTTCGCCAGCAGCTTCCCGATCTTCTCCCGCGAGCGGGTGGAGGAACCGTGGTCGCCCGCCTTCCATGCCGTGGCCGGACCCACGTGGAAGACCCGGAAGCAGGGCAGCAGGTCCAGGCCGCGGTTGATCCAGTGCGGCTTCCAGAAGGCGCTACGGCGGTAGCGGATGAAGCGCAGCCGCTCCGCCCCGGCGAAGAACATCGTATTGCTGTCCCCGATGCAGGGGATCGGCTCCAGCGGGCCCCGCACCTCCCGGCCCAGGTGGGCGGAGAGCAGGCGGTAGCGCCGCCCGTCATAGGGAGTCGCGGCGGTGCGCGGCTTGCGGGTGATCAGGGCATCCAGATCGTCGGCGAGGGCTTTCACCTCGGCCAGGACGGGCTCGGGCAGTTCGGGAATCACGCGGCGGGACGGGCTTTATTGGGCGATGGTCCACTCCGGCGCAAGCCAGCCGTCCGGCGTTTGTTTTCCCACGAGTACCAGGTCCGTGTGCACGCGTTCCGCGTTCCCGTGCAGTTTCGGCAACTCGCCGAAGGAATTCACCCGGCGCAGGGTCTTGGCCTTGATGCCGCCCACCCGGTAGGTTTGGAAGCGCTGTTGCAGCCAGGCCAGGTATTCCTCCGGCGATTGGCCCGCCCAGCGGATGTATTGGGCGTCGAACTCGATGAAACCGACCGAGCGGGAAACCGAAGCCAGCGTCTCCACGAAGCCCCGCAGCGCCTTGCTCTCGTAACCCTCGATGTCCATCTTGAAGAGCAGCGTCTTGCCCCGGGCCTCGTCCAGCGGGACAATGGAATCGATGGTGCGGGCCGGGAGCTTGAATTCCAGGGTCTGCGGCCGTTTGTTCATCTCCTTCACCGCGGAGGAACTGCCGCTCCAATCGGGATTCACGAAGAAGGGGATGTCGTCCGCGGGCTGGTCCGAGACGAGGCAATTCGTGAGCGTCATGCGCAGGCCGGCGGGGTGCTCGGCCTTGCTTTTCTCCAGGTGCGGGATCAGCCGGGGATTCGCCTCGAAGCCGTAGAGCAGCGAGCTTTCCGCGTAGTCCGTGCCGAAAAGGCACTCGCCGTAGTTCAAACCCACGTCCACCACCAGGTCCGGGCGGAGGTGGCGGTTGAAATCCCGCCAGAAGATGAGGTTGTCGGAGACCTTGCCGCGCAAGGGCTCCTCCACCACTTTCTTCATGGCGCAGGGATCGGCGGCATCGATGTAGATCCAGTGGTCGCTGCCATGGAGCTTCGCCCGCTCCGGATGGAGTGTTCCGTAGCGGATGAGCGTCAAGGGCTTGAGGTAAGCGCGCTTGAAGGCTTTCTCCAGGCGCTTGTAGGGGCTGACTTTCATGGGGCGGCGCGGCCGGATCATGACCGGCCCCGGCTGGGGGGGCAAGCGGGGAGAATGAGGGAGCGCACCCTCATCCCGGAATCCCGCTGCCGGCAGGTGACCCGCCGACCCCGCGGGATCGGAGCGGCCTTTTCCCGCGGCCTAGTGCCCCGGCTTGGTCCAGGCGGCGTTGTTGTTCGATGAAGCCACCACGGCCTCGATGAAGGCCATGCCGGCCACGCCGTCGTCCACGGTGGGGAAATCGTAGCCCTCCGGGCGGGGATATTTTCCCGCCAGTTCGTCCCGGATCGCCTCGGAGGCGGCGAGATAGACATTGGCGAAGGCCTCGATGAAGGCCTCCGGGTGGCCGAAGGGCAGGCGGGTGTAAGCCGAGGCTTCCTTCCCGTTGTAGGAATTCCCGCGCCGCCAGATCTCGCGCGGCTTGTCCAGGAACTTCACCGTCAGTTCGTTCGGGTGCTCCTGGTGCCACTCGATCGAGCCTTCCGTGCCATAAACGCGAATGTTCAGGTTGTTCTCGTCCCCGGTGGAAACCT
>CBFGVD010000286.1:0-5109 GCA_965651965.1 uncultured Verrucomicrobiaceae bacterium
CGCCGGTGCCACGCTCGCCCTCCCCTTTCTCGACGCGATGCGTCCGCTGATGGCCGCCGGCGCCTCCGCCCCGCTGCCCGTCCGCATCGCCCTGCTCTACATGCCGAACGGCGTGCGAGCCGACCGCTGGACGCCCGATGGTGACGGTTCGCGTTTCAAGCTCTCGCCCATCCTTTCGCCCCTCGGGAAGCACCGCGAGGACCTCCTCATCCTCACCGGCCTGCAGAACAAGGCCTCGTTCACCGGCGACGGCCACTACGTGAAGACCGGCGGCTGGCTCACCGGCACCACCATCACCAAAACGACCGGCTCCGACATCGCCGCGGGCGGGATCTCGATGGACCAGATCGCGGCCCAGCAGATCGGCCGGGACACCAAGCTCCCTTCCCTGGAACTCGGTACCGAACCCGTCGCCACGGGCATCGACACCAACGTCAACTACACCCGCCTCTACGCCTCCCACATTTCCTGGAAAACCTCCACCGTCCCCCTGCCCTGCGAGATCAACCCGCGCGTCGCCTTCGACCGCCTCTTCCGCAGCCGCTCGAAGGGCGGCGAGAAACAGGCCGCCGATGACAAGTCCGTGCTGGATCTGGTCAGCACCGATGCCAAGCGCCTGCAGGCGAAGCTCGGCCAGGCGGACAAGCACAAGCTGGAGCAGTACCTCGAATCCATCCGCGAGGTGGAGCGCCGCATCGAGGCGGAGGCCGCCACGCTCGGTGCCGGGGAAAACCTGCCGCCGGAACTGCTCAAGCAGATGGACGCGCTCGACAAGCGCATCTCCAAGGCCATGGGCAAGGGCAGCCGCGAGGAAGAGCTGAATTCACGCCCGCGCTTCGACCACGGCGAACACTGCCGGATCATGACCGACCTGATGGTGCTGGCCTTCTGGTCGGACTCCACCCGCGTGTCCTCCTTCATGTTCGGCAACGACGTGACCGGCCGGAACTTCTCCTTCCTGGAGGGGGTCAACGGCGGCCACCACGACCTCTCCCACCACAGCAACGACGGCAGCAAGCTGGACCAGTACGAGAAGATCAACCGCTGGCACGTGGAGCAATACGCCTACATGCTGGACCGGATGAAGGAGATCAAGGAAGGCGACGGCAACCTGCTCGACAACTCCATGGTCGCCTTCGGCTCGCCGATCCGCGACGGCAATTCCCACGACCCGAAGAACGTCCCCATCGTCATCGCCGGGGGCTCGAAGGCCGGGCTGAAGACCGGCACCCACGAGGTTTACGACGAAGGCACGCCGCTCTGCTCCCTGTGGCTCGGCATGCTGGAGAAGGCCGGCGTGAAAACGAAGGAACTCGGCGACGCCAGCACTCCGCTGAGGGGCATCGGCTGAATCCTCGTCTTTTATCGCGGGGAGACCGCTCTTTCCGCCCGGGGGCTACCTCCGCAGGGCGGAGTGTCGCCTTGCAGGCGACATGGCGTGGGCCGGCGCTTTCCAAGCGCCGCTCCCGCCCGGACAGAACCTTTCCCCGCCCCGGCGGGCTGCACTTCCTGGCCCCTCCTCTACACCATCCGCCTGCTCGCCCCATGTAAGAAATAGCGTTCCGCCTCCCGGATCTCCAATGGCCAGCCCAGGCCGCGCAACGGCACTCCTCCAGATCCCCTGACTCTTAGATACCTCCTTTAGCTAGCCGCGTTACAGCTTTAATACCGACCAGATTTCTGCATCCAAAAGCCGATGAATTGTGCGAGCCGACGTGCCGGATTTGTATTTTCTCGACGCACCTCATCCGTAGCCGACCTTTTTCCGAGAATTATACGCTGTCACTGCGAGCTGGCAAAAATCCTGCCAAGTGAAAATCAGGTCCGAAATCTCGAGCCTATCGTCCAACGAGGCAACATTAAGATCTTGAGCCAAGGCTAACATCAATCGATAGAGCTCGTTATGCTCCGGGGAGTCGCCATAACTTTCATAGTCAACCACCCCCTTCATTCCCAGCAAGTAGGCTGGGTGACCTTGATCGCAGTTCACAAAGCCTCTCCCTCCATTGGCTCGAATATCAGCCAAAAGACCTTCATAAATAAGAGCCTTTTGAGAATAATCTAAATTCGCGATCTGTGCTTTTTCCTTCATTGTATAACACCGTCATCTCCCGCAGGCGTCTAACCCAGCAAGAAAATTGCGACACGAAATAACTTAAAGCGTTTTCAAAGCCTCTAAGATACCTCCCCTCAAGCCGCCTTCCGCAAAAGCGCCACCAGCACGCCCTGGATGATCAGCTCGCGCGCCGGTATCAGATCCGGGAACTCCTCGTTCTCCGCGCGGAGGAAGGGCTTGCCCTTGTTCATGATGAAACGCTTCAGGGTGGTCTCCCCGTCGATCAAGGCCGCCACGATGTCCCCGTCCCGCGGTTCGCGGAATTCCAGGATCACCGTGTCCCCGCTGCAGATGTGCGCGTCGATCATCGAGTCCCCGCGCACCTTGAGCGCGAAGGTCCGGGCGCTGCGGGGAATGCCGATCGAGGCGATGTCGATGGAAATGCAGCCTTCCCGCTCCGCCTCGGCATCCTGGGCCATGCCCGCGGCGATCTGGCCGTACACGGGGATGTCCACGATTTCCTCCCGGTCCAGCTCCTCCGGGAAGACCACGGCGCGGGCCTTGCCGGGCAGGCGCTGGATCACCCCCTTGCGCTCGAGCGCGCGCAGGTGGCTCATCGCCGCCGTCTGGCTGGCGAATCCGAAGTAATGCTGCAATTCCCGGGTGGAGGGCATCACCCCGGTCGTCCGCTGGGCGGATTTCAGATATTCCACGATTTCCCTCTGGCGCTGCGTCAAGCCGTCCTGCATGGCGTATGTGAACAGTGTTCTTAGGAACAAGAACATGCCCGGGCGCGCGGTGCAAGTGGAAATTCGTGGATTCCCGCCTTGAGGAGCAGGGGCGGAAGCGGGAAAATCACCGCCGATGCTCCGCAAAGCCAGCTTGCGTTTTTTCGCTCTTCTCGCCTGCTCCGCCCTGCTGCCCGCCTGCGGCGGCGGCGCTCCCCCCTCGCGCCCGGCGGAGGGGTCCCACATCATGCGCGCGGAGACCGTCCGCACCGCCACCATTCCCCTGACCCCGCCGCCGCCGGTGGTGGCGGAGAGCGCCATCGTGATCGAGCCGGTGTCCGGCCGCGTGCTCTATGCGAAAAACGCGGACACCGAGCGCCCCGTCGCCTCCACCCAGAAACTCCTCACCGCGCTGGTGGTGATGGATACCGGCAATATCGACAAGCCGGTCACCATTTCCTCCGACGACACCCGCTGCGAGCCGACCAAACTCTACCTGAAGCCCGGCGAAGTCCACTCCCGCCGCGACCTGCTGCGGGTGCTGATGGTGAAAAGCGCGAACGACGTCGGCCGCGCGCTGGCCCGGGACGTGGGGGGCAGCCAGGAAGGATTCTCCGCGCTGATGAACCGGAAAGCCTCCGCCCTCGGCATGCGCCATTCCCGTTTCCTCAATCCGCACGGCCTGCCCGCGGAGGGCCAGTACTCCACCGCGCGGGACATCGCCATCGCCTCCCGTGCCGCCTGGCGCAGCCAGACCATCCGCTCCTTCACCGCGCTGAAAAGCACCACCTTCCGGCACAGCGACGGCCGGGTGAAGACACTGACGAATACCAACAAGCTGCTGAAGCGCGTGCCCTACTGCGACGGCCTGAAGACCGGCACCACGAATGCCGCGGGCCGCTGCCTGGTCTCCTCCGGCACGCTCGGGAACCGCTCCGCGATCGTGGTGGTGCTGAAGAGCAACTCGGCCAATGTCTGGAACGATTCCGAAAAGCTCCTGCGCTGGGCCCTGGAACGCCCCGCCGCGGAGCAGTGACATGAGCGGCCCGGAGGAGGAGCTGGAGCACCTGGCCGCCGCCGGCCTGCGCCGCACGCTGCGTCCGCTGGATTCTCCCGCCGGTCCCCGCATCCTGCGGGAGGGCCGGGAATTGTGGAATTTCGCCTCGAACGATTACCTGGGCCTCGCCGCCCATCCCGCGCTGGCGGAGGCTTTCATTGCGGGCATCCGCGATTACGGCGCGGGCTCCGGGGCCTCCCGGCTGGTGAGCGGCAGCCTGCCGCCGCACCGGGCGCTGGAGGAATCGCTGGCGGAGGCCAAGGGCACCCGGGCCGCCTTGCTCTTCTCCTCCGGCTTCGCCACCGCGGCGGGCGGCCTGCCCGCCCTGGCGGGAAAGGAGGACGTGCTGGTGCTCGACAAGCTCTGCCACGCCTGCCTGATCGACGGGGCACGGCTCTCCGGCGCGACGATCCGCGTCTTCCCCCACAACGACGCCGCCCGGCTGGAGCGCCTGCTCGCGGGCATCCGGGCGAAGGACGCGCGCGCACGGGTGATCGTGGTCACGGAATCGGTCTTTTCCATGGATGGCGACCTCTGCCCGCTGCGGGAAATCGTGGCGGCAAAGGAGCGCCACGGGGCCCTGCTTTTCCTGGACGAAGCACATGCCTTCGGCGTGCTCGGTCCCGGCGGCATGGGGCTGGCCGCGCAGCTCGGGCTCCAGGACCGCGTCGATTTCCAGATGGGCACCTTCAGCAAGGCGGCCGGGCTCTCCGGCGGCTACCTGGCCTGCGCCGCACCGTGGCGGGATCTGCTGGTGAACCGCGCACGCTCCTTCATCTACTCCACCGCCCCGCCCCCGGCGCTGGCCCACGCCGCCAGCGCCGCCTTGGGACTGATCCGCTCCGCGGAGGGGCAGGCGCTGCGGGAGAGGCTTTTCGCGAACATCACCCTGCTTGCGCCCGGCCACCCCTCCGCCATCCTGCCGCGCATCCTGGGCACGAACGAAGCCGCCCTCGCCGCCGCCGCGGAATTGGAGCGAGCAGGCTACATGGTCCCCGCCATCCGCTTCCCCACCGTCCCGCGCGGCACGGCACGTCTCCGCGTCTCCCTTTCCGCAGCGCACCCGGCGGAGCAGGTCGCCCGCCTGGGCTCCCTGCTGCCTGCTAGATAAAGCGGCGCCGCCGCCTTGGACTGCGGCAGCCTGCTGCCGCTTTCGGCAAGGCCAGCCTGCTGGCCGGGAAACCAGGGGAAACGGGTCTGCAGCACCCGTCCCGCAGCACCCGTCCCGCAGCACCCGTCCCGCAGCACCCGTCCCGCAGCACCCGTCC
>CBFGVD010000287.1:0-5107 GCA_965651965.1 uncultured Verrucomicrobiaceae bacterium
ATCGATGCCTGCGCCCGCGCGGTGGGCATCCCCGTGATCGGCAACGGCGACATTGCCAGCGGCGAGGATCTGGCGCGCCGGAAGCGGGAAACGGCGGTTTCCGGGGTGATGATCGGACGCGCCGCCATGCAAAATCCCTGGGTCTTCCGTGAGGCGAAATACCATCTCGCCACGGGAAAAACCCTAGCCGCCGTGCCTCTGGAAGAACGCTGGGAACTGGTGCTGAGGCATTGCAAGCTGGCGGTGGAGAGCTCCCGCTACGGCGCGGAGCGCCATGCGATGATGTCCATGCGGGCACGCTTGATGGCTTACTGCAAAGGATTTCCGGGGGCGAAGGAGCTCCGGCAGCGGCTTGCCAGGGTCGAATCCGTTGCGGAAGTGGAAGATATCGCGGCCGCCTCGCTCGCCGCGGCCGCGGAGATGGCGGCGGTCTAGCGATTACAATTTCGGGTTTGCTTGCCCCGCCGTCCTGCTAGGCTCGGGCCCATGGAAAGCCATGAAGTGCTGCGCCGGGCCTTTGCCAAAACCAGTCCGAAGGCCGTGGCCGCGGATCTCGGCATCTCCCTCTCGCTGGTTTACAAGTGGGCGGAGAAGCAGAGCGAGGACGGGAGCGGGAGCCGCAACCCCCTCGACCGCCTGCTGAAGATCGTGGAGCTCAGCGGCGACCTGGGCATCATCGAGTGGCTGTGCCAGCAAACCGGCGGCTACTTCGTCCGCAATCCTCAGAGCGCCTGCGAGAAAGGCTACCAGGTCCTGCCCGCCACCAACGAAATCATCAGCCAGTTCTCCGCGCTGCTGCAGCAGATCTCCGCGGCCGCCCTGGACCACTCCATCAACGCGAAGGAGGCGAAGGAAATCCGCGAGTGCTGGGACAAGCTGAAGAGCTACGCCGAAGGCTTCGTGCGCTGCTGCGAGGAAGGCGACTACGACCAGATGCTCCACATCCCGAAGCCCTCCGAAGGCCCGGACCGCTATGCGCTAACGAAGTGAGGAGGGCGGGTTTCAGCCCTCATCCCCCGAGCGGGACTTCCGGCAGCTAACCGGTACGCGGAGAAGAGCCCCGGCGGCGTGAAAAGCCGCTCTCCTACTCCGGAGCCGCCGGGATTTCCGGAGTGGCGAGGTATTCCGTGGGATCTTCCAAGCCTGCCAGGAGGAACGCCTCCCTCCGCTCCACACAGGTGCCGCAGGTCCCGCAGTGGATTTCCCCGCCCTTGTAGCAGGACCAGGTTTCCGCGAAATCGACCCCCAGCTCCGCACCGCGGCGGGCGATGGCCGTCTTGTCCATGGCGATGAAGGGCCGCAGCAGCTTGATCCGGGCGTAAGTGCCCTCCTCCATCGCCATCGCCATGCCTTGCATGAAAGGCTCCCGGCAGTCCGGATAAATGGCGTGATCCCCGGAGTGCGCGGCGATGGCCAGGGCCTCCGCCTCCGCGCTTTCGGCAAAGCCGCAGGCGACCGCCAGCATGATGCCGTTGCGGAAGGGCACCACGGTGCGCTTCATGTTTTCCTCCGCATAGTGGCCGTCCGGGATCTCGCCGCCGCTTTTCAGCAGGTCGGAGGCGAAGCACTCGTTCATGAATCCGAGGTCGATGGTCCGGTGCGGCACGCCCGCCCGCTCCGCATGGAGCTTCGCGAAGGGGATCTCGCGGGCATTGTGCTTCGAGCCGTAGTCGAAGGACAGCGCCGCCACTACCTCGTGCCCGCGGCGCATCTGGTGGAAGGCCACCACGGAATCCATGCCGCCGCTGAGGAGAACGACCGTCTTCATGGCAGGGAGTTCAGGCTTCGGGGTGGCGGGCTTCCGCGGTGAGCTGGATGCCGCCGCGCGGCGAGAATTTGCCGTTCACCACGATCTCAAGCGGCTGCATCGCCGTCATCAGATCGTCCAGCACGCGGTTGACGATTTCCTCGTTGAAAGCGGGCAGATTCCGGAAGGAGGCGAGGTAGAACTTCAGGGACTTCGTCTCCACGCAACGCTCGCCGGGCACGTAGCGGATCACCAGGTGCGCCGTGTCCGGCTGGCCGGTGACGGGGCAGAGGGAGGAGAACTCCGGGCAATCGAGCGTGATCCAGAAACGGCGGCCGGGGCGGCAGTTCGGGAAGGTCTCCAGCTTCGCCTCCTCCGGGCTCGCGGGCAGGCGGTTCTCGGAGTGGCCGAGCAGGGTCAGGTCGGAGGTGTTCATGGCGGCAGATTGGCGGCCCGCAGCGGCGCTGTCGATGGCGGGTAGAGAGATTCCGCGTTGAGGACGGCGGAGGATGTCCTAGGATTGCGGCAATCATGAAACGCGCCGCGCTTTTCCCGATCCTCGCCGCCTTCGCCTGCCTGCCGGCCCCCGGTGCGGAAGACCCCGCGCCGCCGGAACGGCAGGAGCCTTCCGGCGGCCACGTCTTCGCCTGGCCTTTCATGGACTGGCAGGAGATGAAGCCGCGCGGCGGCACCACGAAGGGCGCGGACGTGACCCTGATGAAAGGCGCGAAGGAAGCCTGGAAGCGCCTGCACGAACCGGGGCTCGATAAATTCGAGCGGGACCGCCGCGCCATCCTGGCAATGGCGGGGAACTACCGCGTGAGCTTCGATTTCATCGAGACCCTCGGCCTGGCGGAGGATTTCAAGCCCGCCCGGCCTTATTTCTCCTGGGGCACGGAAAACGTGACCGTGCTGGAAGAGGGGGAACGCTTCATCAGCCTCCAGCACTCCCTGGTGATGTATTTCACGGACGAGAAGGGAGAAACGGACGGCCCGCACGTGATGAAGCACTGGCGGCAGGACTGGACCCGGGAGGACCCCGAGCTGCAGGTCTATCAGGGCGATCTGACGTGGAAAAAGACGCCTGCCCCCGCGCCGGAGGGCAAGTGGTCCCAAGCGGTCTTCCAGGTGGACGATTCCCCCCGCTACGAAGTGGCCGGCACCTGGACCCACGAAGGCGGGCTCTCCGTCTGGCGCAGCGACAACTGCCCGCGCCCCCTGCCCCGGCGCGAATCCACCATCCGCAAGGACTACAACATCCTCGAAGGCTTCCACGAAATCACCATCACCCCGAACGGCTGGGTCCACGTCCAGAACAACCGCAAGCTGCAGGCCGACAAGGGCGGCGGACGGAAATATCTCGGCCAGGAACTGGGCGTGAACCGCTACGAGGAGATCACCTCCCCCGATCTCGCCGCCGCCTTCAAGGGCTACTGGGCGAAGACCGGCGGTTATTGGAAAAGCGTCCGCGAAACATGGGCGGAAATCCTCAAGCAGGACGGGTTCTCCATGAAAGCAAGCGACCAGGGCCAACAGCTCTTCATGCTCCACTTCGATTATGCCGCCTCAATCGAAAAGCCCGACCCCCGTGCCGACCTCAAACACGCCAGGGAAACGGTCGGGCGTTTCGTGAAATAGCTCGCGCAGCACTTCCGCCGCCGCCCGGGCACCGGTGCCGCTCAGGACGGGCAAGCTGCCATCCCGGGTCTTTGGCGGACTTGCCCCCGAGGCAGGCGCGGACCTTCGCCACCAGGGCGGAATCGCCGGGGGAGATCGGCGGCGTCCGGGCGCTTCGGGACTTCCACCAGAATGTGGAAGTGGTTCGACATGATGCAATAGGACAGCACCCGCAGGCCGTAGAGCCGCTCGTAGGTCCGCATGAAGGCGACGAGCTGCTCCTTTTCTTCATCTCCAAGCACGAAGGCGCGGTTCACCACGCGGGAAACACAGTGGTAGTAGGCGACCGGATGGCTGGCGGGAGCCTTGAGACGGGGGCGGCGCATGGGAAAACGCTGGCTGGCAGCGGAAGGCAAACTTTCTTTATAAAGGGACAGGCATTTTAATGCACCTCAAGAACCCGGCCGGGCAGGGTTTTCTAACAGCCTTCAGCACGGCGGGGCGGCCAAATTTAGTGCCATTCGGGACAGGCATTTTAATGCCCAACGCGCGGCCCGGCCCTTCATGTCGTAAAAGGCCCGCTTCAGCCCAAAGCCCGAGGCCCATGCCTCAGAAAATCCAAGCCCGCACGACCGCCAGCGTCGTACCTCGCGCGGACCATTACGATCACCCGGGCCGCAAAGTACGATGTCAGCCCGGCCATCGGACCAAAACACCCGATGTCAGTTTGGGAAACCGACTCGATGTCAGATCGGCCCGTAACATCTCAGGTGCGACCTATTTCCACGCGGGACACTTGACCATTCTCAAAGAAAACAAAAAACAACCATTCATCTTTATAAGAAAACCAAGAGCTAGGCATAAACACAGATCTCGAGGGATAGGTAACCTGCGACCCAATGTGGTAAATTAAAACCTTGGCATGTGGCCCCAAACTTACCTTCTTGGATTCCGGGGTTCCCAAGATTATGAGAACTTCCGCCACCGTCTTGCCGTCTAAAAGCCCGCTTTCCAAGAGATCATCCGTCATTCTATATCTATCATCCGGATTTCCTGCTGAAGCCTGCCAAGCCAAAGCATCGAATCGCTCCGAAAAAACCGGCCTTAATGCCATCTGAATATCTTTCCCGTGATATTTCTTCTCGTGCCACATCATCAAAGAAAGGTATAGAATCACCAAAGCGACACCCACATACAGAATCAGTCGTTTCATTTTTGAACAAGGCCGGTTGTAATATCATCCATAGATACAGAACTTGAAACATGCGCACCATCTTCAATTTCCGTCAGCTTGCTATTGTACAATTTATCGAGACAACCGGCAACGCAGCCATTTCGCCGTTCAGCCTCACCCCAGCTCGTACCCATTTCGATTCCTACGGAATACCCAGCGTCATTACCCAAATTCCCAAACTCTCCAACAGGCCCCGAAATCTTCAAATTGGGTTTATTCGTCCAAAGAGGGTCTCTACTCGGCCACCTTCCGGTCACAGGATCATAGAACCGATAGCC
Organism: uncultured Verrucomicrobiaceae bacterium; assembly: GCA_965651965.1. GTDB lineage: Bacteria > Verrucomicrobiota > Verrucomicrobiia > Verrucomicrobiales > Akkermansiaceae > Haloferula. The sequence goes on from CBFGVD010000287.1 coordinate 4,877, forward strand.
GTAATAATAAAGCCCCGTCCGCTCGTCCTGCGGCTTGGTCGAGAAACCGTAGCGGAACATGTAGCGCGGATGCAACCAGGCAGGCAGGCTCCAGGGAGCCGTCGTCGCCGTCCGCAGGACGTTGCCGAAGGGGTCGTACTCCCGGTGGACCGCTACCGCTCCGGAGGCGTTGACCAGACCCGTCACGTTGCCGTTGCCATCGTAGCAGGGGTAGTGGCTGTACCACTGGTT